>NZ_JAUBSD010000028.1:0-73715 GCF_036704575.1 Microcoleus sp. K5-D4 | reverse complement strand
ATCAAATTACCGATATAACTGGGCTGTCGGCACTCACCAACCTGACATCGCTGGGTCTTGGCAACAATCAAATTACCGATCTCACCTCGCTGTCGGGACTAACTAACCTGACCCACCTGAATCTGGAATACAATCAAATTACCGACATCACTGGGCTGTCGGCACTCACCAACCTCACCGAACTGAGTCTGAAATACAATCAAATTACCGATATCACCTCGCTGTCGGCACTCACCAATCTGACAAAACTGCGGCTCTACATCAATCAAATTACCGACATCACTGGGCTGTCGGCACTCACCAACCTGACCGAACTTTATCTCTCCAACAATAAAATTACCGATATCACTGGGCTGTCGGCACTCACCAATCTGACCATACTGTATCTCGACAGCAATCAAATTACCGATATTAGTCCGCTGTCGGCACTCACCAACCTGACAAAACTAGATCTCATCGCCAATCAAATTAGCGACATCACCTCGCTGTCGGCACTCACCAACCTGACCGAACTGAAGCTCTACAACAATAAAATTACCGATATCACCTGGCTATCGGCACTCACCAACCTGACATCGCTGGCTATTGGCGACAATCAAATTACCGATATCACCTCGCTGTCGGCACTCACCAACCTGACCGAACTGTCTCTGGACTCCAATCAAATTACCGACATCACCTCGCTGTCGGCACTCACCAACCTGACCGACCTGGATTTGGACTCCAATCAAATTACCAATATCACCTCGCTGTCGGCACTCATCAACCTGACTGAATTGAGTCTCTACAACAATCGAATTACCGATATCGCTGGACTGTCGGGACTCACCAACCTGATCGACCTGAGTCTGAAATACAATCAAATTACCGATATCACTGGGCTGTCAGGACTCACCAACCTGACCCTACTGTATCTGGACTCGAATCAAATTACCGATATCACTGGGCTGGCGGCACTCACCAACCTGATCGAACTGAGTCTTCGTGACAATCAAATTACCTACTTCAATCTGTCGAGGGAACTTAGACAGAAGTACCTGACGCTCTCTACCACGCCAATTGATGCTCTAAAAGCTACAGAAACGGTGAAAAAAATCTATGCAGCTATTGGTCGAGAAGCACCCCAAGTTATTGTTTGCAGCAGTCCACAGGTAGCTTCTATAAAACTACCCAAACAACTCAAAATCTCCTGGATATCGCAACTTCAAAAATGGGAAATAGGGGTTGGCAATTTAGTAAGGAGAAACAGATTGTTGGATGAGTTATTTCAAGGGCTGTACCTAGGATGTTCGGGTGAGGTGTGGCGGCGCGTTCTGTGGCAGGAAAGAAGACTAGAGCAGTCAGTTGATAACATACTCGACTCAGAATTTCAGGACTTGGTAGCAAATTACGGAGAATCGCTGGGAGGTGATATCATGGCCGAGCCTTACTATCTAAGGCCACTAACCCCTACGGAGAGGGTGGAGGAAATCCATTGGATTGAATTTTTGATAGCGAAATTTGGTATTCCTCTCGACCAAAAAGCACAAGAACTATTTCGCTGCAAGCAACAGTTGTTCGAGGATTGCGGTTGGATATTTCCGTTTGAAAAAGTTTGCCTAGTTTGCGATCGCCCCCTGCACATCCGCTTTGACGCTGAAAATCGGCTACACGCTGAAGGAGAACCGGCGATCGCATTTGCGGACGGCTACAGTTTATACTTTCACCACGGCCTTAAATTACCCGAAAAATACGGAAAAGTACACCCCGATTTGTGGGAAGCACAATGGCTTTTATTTGAAGAAAATGCCGAACTGCGTCGATTGTTAATTCAGAGAATTGGTTACGATCGCATTTGTCAAGAATTAGAGGTGACAGAATTAGATAGTTGGCAGGAATACACTTTATTAAGCATCGAGTTTGACGATGATTTTGATGACGAGGGTAATGCAAAGCCAATTTATCTGTTAAAAATGACTTGTCCGAGCACGGGACACATTCACGCTTTGCGAGTGCCGCCAAATGTGCGATCGGCTCAAGAAGCAATTCGCTGGGTAAATTGGGATATTGACCTAGAGGAGTTTTCCGTGCAAACCTGAGTAATAGCAATTTAAAAAAGTGTTGCTACAATCATTAGTCTTATACCAATTGTTAAAAGTCACAGAACCCCGCGCAGGACTTAGGATCAGCCGTTTCCCTACCCGATCATCTGTACTTTACTCCCCTGAAAACCGCTATATTGACAACAGCCTTAATCCATGAAACACCCATAAACGTGGCCGCAGTGTGCCAGTTCCCAGGGTGGAATGCACCAACCACCGATCGCCCAAAAACAGTTAATAACATGAAGAAGAAGCCCACCCTCGATCGAAGGTGGGCTCTGTTCATGCCAGCTTACCGACAGCTAGGCAATCGGGTCTCTTCGCTGGTAGACGTAAAATATCGGAAAAAGATCCGAACGTCCGAAAAAACTTATCGCCCACCATTAAGCTTCAGTTTACCCAACCGGATCGGGAAAATTGCGCCCCTAGCGATGTTCCCCTAAAACCGGGGAACACTGGGGCTTCAACTTTTCAATAGACTTCTGCAAAAAAGCTCGTCTTGGGCCGGCAGGATGCCCAAAGCCTACTCCGCACAAGAATTAAAATTTTTCGAGAAGTCTCATAATTCTCCTCTTTAACTTTGATTTGCCAACCGATTAAGCATCGTGATCGTGTGCAAAACGACGGAACAGGAAATCTAAAGCGTAGTTCCGCAAATTGTAGTATTCCGGATCTTCCATCATTTGAACCCGATCGCGCGGACGCGGGAAAGGAATCTCCAAAACTTCGCCAATTGTCGCCGATGGGCCATTAGTCATCATCACCAGTCGATCTGCCAAAAACAGCGCTTCATCAATATCGTGAGTAATCATCAACACCGTACAGCGGTGATCGTTCCAGATTTTCAGCAACTCTTCCTGCAATTCCTCCTTAGTAATTGCGTCCAGAGCACCAAAAGGTTCGTCTAAAATCAGCACTTTCGGGCGAATTGCCAAGGCGCGGGCAATAGAAACCCGCTGCTTCATCCCCCCCGAAATTTGCGGCGGTCTTTTCTCAGCAGCTTCTGTCAATCCCACCATCGCCAAATGCTCTTTCACGATCGCATTTTTTTCGACCTTCGACTTATTCGGAAATACAGCATTAACCGCAAGGTAAACATTTTCAAACACCGTCCGCCAAGGCAGCAAAGCGTAACCCTGAAACACCACCATGCGATCGGGGCCCGGCTTCGTAATCCGCTGCCCGTTAATCGACACGGTGCCCTGGCTCGGATGGCTAAAACCCGACACCATATTTAACAGTGTTGATTTGCCGCAGCCCGAGTGTCCGATCAGAGTAATAAACTCTCCCTCAGCTACAGTCAGATTGACGTTTTCTAAAGCCCTGTAACCGTTTGGATATTCTTTGTAAACATTGTCCATCACCAAAAAAGGCTGGCGGCGGCCTTTTCCCCGCTGGATTTGAGTTTTGGTGTTTGTCTGGTTGAGAGAAGTATTAATCATGGGTTTGGGAAATTGTGATTGGGTGATTTGCGAAGGAAGAATGAAGAGGCAATAGGGAAGAATGAAGAGGCAATTACTAAGTAGAATTAGCAGTTAACAATTAATAGCTAAAAACCCAAAACTAACAATTAGCAATTACCCTGTTTTTATCCAACTAAAAACCGCTCTAAGCAGCTCTGCGGCCGGAATCGAGTACAACTTCCGCCATCGTGAAATCGCGTTTGATCGCCAGATTGTTGAGATAGCCGATCGGATCGTCAGCATTAAACACCGAGCCGTCAAACAAGCTGAGAGAACCGCGAGTGTAATTAATATCAGCCATCCCCAGCTCTCGCGCCGCCGTGCTGAACGCACCGACTCGCACCACCCGCTCCAGAATTTCCACCCAGTTGCGCGGGAACACAGTATCGCCCCAGCGCGCCATCTGCACCATGTGCCACAGTTGTTCGGTGCGGCTTGGGCGATTCACCCCCTCTCCAGAAAACAAGTGGTGGGCGTATTCCCGCATCGGAGTATCGAGGTTGCAAGCAACTGATTGCGGGTCGCCGAGTTGGATGTAACTCTTATCAGTAGCGACGTACTCCCTTCCCGCGACTATTTCCGAAACCTCGGCGGCGTGATTTGGATCGGCGCAATACTGGCAAGCTTCCAGCAAAGCTTTGACTAGAGCAATGTGAGTATTGGGATAAGCATTTGCCCAGTCTTCCCGAACTCCGAGAATTTTCCCGGGGTGTCCGGGCCACAGTTCCAAATCTGTCGCCACCGTAAAGCCGACTCCTTCCATCGATGCCCGCAAGTTCCAAGGTTCGCCGACGCAGAAACCGTCAATAGTGCCGCCCTGCAAGTCAACGATCATCTGAGCCGGTGGGATATTTTTCAGCAACACATCGCGATCCGGGTCAATGCCACCGGAAGCCAGCCAGTAACGCAGCAACAGGTTGTGCATCGAAGAAGGGTGAACGATGCCCATACGGTGCGTTTGCGCGGGCGTTCTCTGGAGCATTTTTTTAAAGTCTGCCAGAGTGTAGATCCCTTGGTCGTAAAAGCGTCTCGCGAGGGTAATTCCGTTGCCATTGCGGCTCATGGTGAGGGCTGTAACCGTCGGAATCGGCTTCTCTTGGTGGCCTCCCAAGCTCAACCACACCGCCATCCCAGAGGGCATTTGAGCTGCGTCTAAGTAACCTGCGGCGATGCCGTCTACGATGCCGCGCCAGCTTGTTTCCCGCACGAGGTGGACTTCATCTAGGCCGTGCTTGGCAAAAAAGCCTTTTTCTTTGGCGACAGCGAGGGGAGCACAGGCTGCCAGCGGAATAAAGCCGAGTTCGAGGTTGACTTTTTCCAGGCCGTGACGGGCGATCGCGGGTACTTTCCGCGCCCGCAGTTTTTTGACGCGCTTCTGCTGGTTGAGGAAGTAAATCATTTCGCTGCGTAGAGCGTAGTAGCTGGGGTGTGAGACGACTTCCATGCGCTGGCGGGGGCGGGGGATGTCTACTTCGAGAATGCCGCCAATCTTCGATTCTGGGCCGTTGGTGAGCATGACGATGCGATCGCTCAGCAACACTGCCTCATCCACATCGTGCGTTACCATCAGGGCGCTGATTTCGTACTCTTGGCAAATTTCCATCAACTTTTCTTGCAAGTTGCCGCGAGTCAAAGCATCCAAAGCGCCGAAGGGTTCGTCTAAGAGTAACAGTTTGGGGCGCAGGGCCAGAGCACGGGCGATCGCCACGCGCTGTTTTTGTCCACCCGACAGCAGTGCCGGTTGCTTCTCGGCGTGGGGCGTCAAGCCCACCATATCGATGTGTTTTTGAATGATTTCGAGGCGTTCGGCCTTGGGTAAGCCGCTCATTACCGAGTCTACGGCTAGGGTAATGTTTTCTCTGACCGTCCGCCAAGGTAGCAGCGAATAGTTTTGGAATACTACCATGCGATCGGGGCCTGGCTGGGTGATTCTTTGCCCTTCAATTGTCACCAATCCGGATGTCGGCATATCCAAACCTGCGACCATATTTAGCAGCGTAGATTTGCCGCAGCCGGAGTGTCCAATTAAGGAGATAAATTCGCCTTTTTTAATTTCGAGATCGATGCCTTTGAGGGCTATGTATGTCCCGCCATCTGAGAGATTAAAGACTTTTTCTAGTTGTTCTACTGCAATCAAAACAGACATGATTTTCTTGCCTTTTTTGTAGGTTTGTTATTTCGATACCTGCTAATTAACTTCCCAGGCAGAGCCTAGAAGTAGATGGGAGGGAGAGACTGGAAGCATAAATACTGTGACTTTCCCGTAGAATATTATCTACTTCTTCCCTCTTCTTCCTTCGTGTCCTTCCCGTCTTCGCGGTTAAATAATCCTAATTCTTCCGGCCCCAGAGAAGTAACTCAAAACTACTTTCCTTGAGGGGGAGCAATTTTTTGCTGCAACCAAGCCATCATGCGATCTAGCAACAAACCAACAGCCCCAATGTAGAACACCGCTAACAGAATTTCGCTGATGTAGTTTTGCTGGTAAGCATTCCAAATAAAGAAGCCGATACCCGTAATCCCCGACATCACGATTTCCGCTGCAATAATCGCCAGCCAAGCCAAACCGATCGCAATTCTCAATCCTGTGAAGATATAAGGAAGCGCCGACGGAAACAAAATATTCATGTAATATTCCTGACGAGAAAGTTGCAGCACTTTCGCCACGTTGTTGTAATCGTCGGGAATTTGGCGCACACCTTCAGCCGTGTTGATTAAAATCGGCCACACTGAAGTGATAAAAATTACGAACAAAGCAGCAGGTTCGTTTTGTTGCAGTGCAGCCAGGGCGATCGGCACCCAAGCCAAAGGCGCTACCATCCGCAAAAACTGGAAAATCGGATCTAAAGCCTTGTTCAAGAAGGGATTCGTACCTACCAAAACACCCCCAGCAATTCCCACAGCAGCGGCTAGAGTGTAGCCTTTTGCCACCCGTTCCAAACTAGCCAAAGTTTGCCAAAACAAGCCGATTCCGTAGGTTTTGGAATTCATGAAAGGATACAGCAACAATATCCGCGTCCGTTCGTCAGTCCAAACACTTATCGGTCCCGGTAGTTTGATCAGTCCGGTGCTCGACAGGAATTGCCAAACTAATAGAAATCCAATTATTCCCAAAATTGGCGGCAAGATATTTGGAGAATTCTTCTTCCAAAACTCGCCAAATGCTCCTTGTGCATTGCCGCTTCTCCGACTTGTACTTACAGCCATGCTGCTAATCTCCTATCTCTGGTGATGTGTATTTTCGAGACTAAATTTCGAGACTAAATTATGGGAAGCTAAGACCCCATCACACTTTTTTAATTGCCAAACTCTTGAGATAAGCTTCGGGATTTTCCGGGTTGAATTCTTTGCCGTCAAAGAACTTTTCAACGCCACGAGACGTACTTTTCGGAATGTCAGCATCAGCAACTCCGGCTAATTTAGCTGCCTTCTTCCAGATATCTTCTCGGTTGACTTTATCGATGATTGTCTTTTTGTCTGCCAAGGTTTTTGTCGGCAGGAAACCCCAGCGCACGCTTTCGGTTAAGAACCACAAATCGTGACTCTTGTAGGGATAGGAAACGTTGCCGACGCCATCATTCCAGTACAGCGGACTCATCTTGAAGTCGTTGATGTCTGGTTTGCCGTCGCCCATAACATAATTGCCTTGATAAGGAGGCGTCAAAACCGTCGGAGATACGTCAAAGAAGTTTCTTCCAGAAGTAATGGCGACTAATTCGGCTCGATGTTCGGGCTTGTCGCACCACTGCTGCGCCTCAATTAGTCCTGCGAGTAAGGCTTCGGTGGCTTTGGGGTGTTTGTCTACCCAGTCGCCGCGAATTGCTAGATATTCCTCTGGATGTGCTTTCCAAATTTCGGAGGTGAGGGCGGACATGAAACCGATGTTTTCTTTGACAATCCGCAGCGGCCAGGGGTCGCCGGTGCTGAAAGCGTCCATACTTCCAGTTTTCATGTTGGCGACGGTTTGGGCAGCGGGTACTGTTAGCAACTCGGCCTCTGTGTCGGGATCGATGCCGTTAGCTGCCAGCCAGTAGCGAATCCAAAAGTCTTGGTTGACTTTGGGGAAGGTGTAGGCTGCTTTGAAGGGAGTACCTGCTTGTTTGAGGCCTTTGATGTAGTCTTGGGCCGCTTGATCTAGTTTAAGTCCGAGGCCTTTGCCTTGGTGTTTGGCCGCGATCGCAATTCCATTTCCGTGAGTGTTCAACTGGGCCAGAACATACATGGGGATTTGGACGCTGTTTTTGGTGATCAGACCTTGACTAATTTGATAAGGCATCGGCATTTGCCACTGGCCGCCGTCAATGCCGCCGCCTGCCGATCCAATTTCTAGGTTATCTCTGGCAGAGCCCCAGTTGGCTTGCTTAGCAACTGTTACCTCAGTCATGCCGTATTTGGCAAAAAAGCCTTTTTCTTGAGCAATGATTAAAGGTGCTGCTTCGACGATCGGGATATATCCCAATGTGATTTTAGTGCTTTCAATTCCTTCGACTCTTTTCTCGTTGGCAACAGCCACTACTGAGGTAGCTGCGGGTATTGCGCCGTCAGCACCGGCCGTTGCACCGGGTTCTGGGGGATTTCCCAAACAACCTTTGAGCAGTATTGAACCCAGGGCAGATGCACCTGCTTTGATGATAAATTTACGCCGAGAAAGCGCAGAAAATTCATCTGAAAATCTTGTCATAGCATAGCCTCGCTGCAATTCATAATCTTCTGTAACAACATTCACTGAAGGTTATCAACGCGCTTTTTTGCTGTTCGCTAATTGGGTTTAGCTAACTGTTTTGAGCGCAGGTTGGCAGGAGGGAGCAAAAGATTTATCGCTAGTATAAGTCTTTAAACTATCCCTGCTGATTTGACTTGTTTGATTAATATCGATATTTCGATCGGCCGAGTTGTGTGAACTCACTTTTTGCGAGCCGCACGTTTCCTTCACTTGATAATTAACTCTACCGTACTCTTGCGGAAATAATAAAACAATTATTAAATTTGATTGATAAGTAAATCTTGTGGGACTGCGCTATCGATAAGCAGGGCTGTTTCATTCTCTTGTAGGGGCAGCCACGAGGGGCAGCCCCAATCCCTGAAACGCTTAATAAATAGTGGATGGGGAGGGTCGGCATTCTTGGCACGACAAGAGTCAAAACGCTGGTTTTCCTGAGAAGCAAACAGCCCTGTATCGATAAGGAGCCGTTGGGAAGAGCGATCGGGTTTGCTTATCAAAACTCTTCAAACCAAGATTTGCTGGGTGAAAGTTGTAGCGAATGCCGATCGGGGGGCTTTCCAATCTATTATCAATAAGCGACAAATATCGCCACCACCACACATTTACTTTGTTAATATATCTTTACTTTTTTGAGTTGTTAATTGTAGTTAATTATACAGAAATAATTATTATTATACGCTTTTGCTGTTTTCACACGGTTAACTGGTTTTCAGTGGTGGACTAAAATTGGCGCTTAATCGTAAGTGATTTACCAAACTAAATATTAAAGGCTAAAACTTGAGAGTTCAGAATATTAGAGGTACAAGATCATGACACTTATAGTTGCAGACAAACACAGAAATTTACAAAGATCGATCGCAGTTACTTGTAGCGCGATCGTCCTAGCATTATGTGGAAGTGGACTATCTGCTGATGCCGCCGAAACGCGAGCCCAAAACATTAGACGAACATTTGCTGATTGGTGTCGCCAAGCTGATTTGACTCCTGAAGCTAAACATACTGTTGAGGTGCTGTTGGAGAAAGCTGAGACTACTGAGTGCGATGCGGCGGATCGGAAACTTTCGAGCCTCACGGAACTCTGGTTCTCCAACAATCAAATCAGTGACATCAAACCGCTAGCATCTTTGACTAACCTGACTGTGCTCTGGCTCTCCAACAATCAAATCAGTGACATCAAACCGCTAGCATCCTTGACTAACCTGACTGAGCTCAAGCTCGGCGAAAATCAAATCAGCGACATCAAACCGCTAGCATTTTTGACTAACCTAAAGGGTCTAGACCTCTGGAACAATCAAATCAGCGACATCAAACCGCTAGCATCTTTGACTAACCTGACTTGGCTCAACCTCTGGACAAATCAAATCAACGACATCAAACCGCTAGCATCCTTGACTAAACTGACTTCTCTCGACCTCAGCTACAATCCTGTAAGCGACATCAAACCGCTAGCATCCTTGACTAACCTGACTTGGCTCAACCTCTGGACAAATCAAGTCAACGACATCAAACCGCTAGCATCCTTGACTAACCTGACTTGGCTCAGTCTCAGTGGCAATCCTATCAGCGACATCAAACCGCTAGCATCCTTGACTAACCTGACCGAGATCTCCCTCAGTGGCAATTCTATCAGCGACATCAAACCCCTAGAATCCTTGACTAACCTGGCTAAGCTCAGCCTCACCGAGATTCAAATCAGCAACCTCAAACCACTAGAATCCTTGACTAACCTGACTGATCTCAACCTCAACTTGAATCAAATCAGCGACCTCAAATTGGTAGAATCTTTGACTAACCTGACTAAGCTCAGCCTCAACAACAATCAAATCAGCGACCTCAAACCGCTAGCATCCTTGACTAAACTGACTGAACTCAAGCTCGAACAAAATCAAATCAGCGACATCAAACCGCTAGAATCCTTGACTAACCTGACTGTGATCGACCTCCGCCAAAATCAAATCAGCGACATCAAACCACTAGCATCCTTGACTAAACTGACTTCTCTCTTCCTCGACTTCAATAAAATTAACGACATCAAACCGCTAGCATCCTTGACTGACCTGACAGATATCTCCCTCAGAATCAATCAAATCAGCGACATCAAACCGCTAGAATCTTTGACTAACCTGACTCGGGTCTACCTCAGCGGAAATCCGATCACTCCCAAAAATTGCCCTCTCAAGCCAGAGTCTATCTGTAATTGGGAACTCTGAAATTAAATGCTAAAACTTGACAGTTTCGGTAAAACAGAGAAACCGGGTTTCTTCAAGAAACCCGGTTTCTAAACACCCGAAATTACTAATCGATCGCAGTACCTACAAATTCGATTAGTTGGGCGGGTCAAAGCGGTTGACCCAGAGAGCAACACCGATCATCGGTAGGGCTACGCCGAAGCAAATCAGCCACTGATCCAAGTTCATTGGAGCCGTCTCAAATATGCGATTGACAAACGGAGAATTAGCAAAGATGATCTGCAAAATCACCGCCAGGACAATTCCCACACCGAGAGCGGGAGCGCCGCTAACTTCTTCCTTAGAACCGCTAAACTTAGCAATCAAAGAAGGCAACAACTGGCTGAGACTCAACAGGTAAAAAATTCTCCCCATTACCAAAGCTTGAATCGCCATCGTGCGGGCCAGTGCCAAAGTTCCCCAATCCGCTTGGCGCACCCATTCAAACATTCCGAAAATCAGAGTCCAGTTGTAAAGAGAAATAGCGATGATGCGCTTGATCCGATTTCCAGTGAGAAAAGCTTCGTTTACCGGTCGGGGCTGCTGTTTCATCACTCCCGCTGACTTGGGCTCGAAAGCCAGAGGCACAGTCATGGTGATGGAGTTGAGCATATTCAGCCAGAGAATTTGTAGCGACAAAATCGGCAATTCTCGACCTAGGAGCGTGCTGAGCAAAATTGTCATCGATTCTCCGCCGTTGACTGGGAGAATGAAGCTAATTGCTTTGAGCAGATTTTTGTAAACCGATCGCCCTTCTTCGACAGCAGATTCGATCGACGCAAAGTTATCGTCAGTCAGAATCATGTCCGCGGCTTCCTTAGAAACCTCCGTACCGCTGCCCATCGCAATGCCGATATCCGCTTGTTTGAGGGCTGGCGCGTCGTTAACACCGTCTCCCGTCATCGCCACGATTTCGCCTTTTTGCTGCAAAGCTTCTACGAGGCGGAGTTTTTGTTCGGGGGCGACGCGGGCAAAAACTGAGCCGGCTTCTACAGCTTCGCCGAGTTCCTGCTTGCTCATTTCGGCGAGTTGAGCGCCGGTGTAGGCTACAAGTTCTCTGTGGTGTTTCGTTTTGCGGAATCCCATGCGGCGGGCGATCGCCTTGGCTGTAGCGATGTGGTCGCCGGTAATCATTTTGACTTGGATGCCGGCGGTTTGACAAGCTTGGACGGCTGCGATCGCCTCAGCCCGCGGCGGGTCAATCATGCCTTGCAGTCCCAAGAAAACCAGGCCTGACTCCAAATCCGAGTGATCGACGGAATTTTGGCTTTGGGGTACTGGCTTTTTTGCTAAAGCCAAGACGCGCAAGCCTTGCTTTGCCATTTCATCGACTTGATGGTGAATTTGTTCGCGATCGACTTCTACCGGATTTCCTTGAGTGTCGAGACTGGAACCGCAGCGGCCGAGAATTGATTCTACGGAACCTTTGACGTACAAAATTTTGCCACTGGGAGTTCGGTGCAGCGTCGCCATGTATTGAAACTGAGATTCAAAGGGAATTGAATCCAGCCGCTGCATTGACTTGGACAAAATTTGCTGGCTCAATTCGGCTTTTTTGGCAACAGCAATTAACGCTCCTTCTGTCGGATCTCCGACGACAATCCAATTATCGTCTTTGAATTCCAGGTGAGAGTCGTTGCAAAGGAGTCCAGCTTGCAAACATTCTTGCAAAGTTGGAGTTTGGCTGACAGTAATTGGCAGTTGGTTGAGTTGAATTTCACCTTCGGGGCTGTATCCCGTACCCGTAACTGAGTAGGATTCGCCACCAGAATAGATTTCTTGCACCGTCATTTGGTTTTCCGTCAAGGTTCCGGTTTTGTCGGAACAGATGACTGTAGCGCCGCCGAGGGTTTCTACTGCGGGCAATTTGCGGACGATCGCGTGGCGATTTGCCATCCGGGAAACGCCTACGGCTAGGGTGACGGTAATGACGGCGGGTAAGCCTTCGGGAATTGCACCGACAATCAGGGCGACTGCGGGTTCGACAGCTTCTTTAAAGGCTGAAACTCCCGCAGGGACTGGCTTACCCAATCTGACGGCGAAGGTCAAGGTTGCCATTCCCAACACGAATAACAGCCAGTTTTGACTGAATTGGTTGAATTTGCGGGTTAAGGGGGTGGTGAGGTCGATGTGGCGATCTAATAGTTGGGAGATTTTGCCGGTTTCGGTTTTATTGGCGATCGCAATTACGATGCCGCTAGCTTGGCCAAAAGTGACAAAACTGCCGGCATAGGCCATGTTATCCCGTTCTGCTAGCGGCGTTTCTTTTGGTAGAACTATGTCTCCAGATTGTCCTAATTCTTTTTCGACCGCAACAGATTCCCCGGTGAGTCCCGATTCGTCGATTTGCAAGTCGCGGACTTTCACTAAGCGCAAGTCTGCCGGTACTTTGTCGCCGGAAGTCAGGATTACTAAGTCGCCGACTACGAGTTCTTTGGAGGGAATTCTTAATTTTTTGCCGCCCCGAATGACTGTGGCTTCGGTGGTGACAGCTTGGGCTAAAGCTTCAATTTTTTTCTCGGCTCCAGCTTCTTGGATGAAACTAATAGTAGCGTTGGTGGTTGTTACGCCCCAAATTACGCTAGCGTTTAGCCATTCTCCAATCACTGCTTTGATTAAACCTGCACTCAGCAAGATGATCAGGAGGGGTTGGTTAAATTGCAGGATAAATTTTAACCAGGCTGGTTTCCCTGCTTTAACCGTTAGTTCGTTGGGCCCGAATTTCTGTTGGCGATGGTTGGCTTCTGTCGGTTCTAAACCGCTTTCCAGGTTGGTTTCTAAGATAGTTGCAACCTTGGATATTTCTAGGTAGTGCCAATATTGCTCTGCTACGTCTACATCGTTGGCGGATCTTGATGGCATGATTCTTCCTGAATATTTGGGGTGTCTGACGAGCTTTGATCGCTCTTTAATAGGCACGCTCAATACAACTCACCGCTCGTTGGAGCGTGAATATATTGAGCGGCTTAATTGTTGGTTGATTACTTTAACGGGCTGTGACTTACATCTATATTACAACCGATGTGGCCGTTTGTGGCAAGAAATTTGGGGGATTTTTTCCGGCGCTAAATCTTGTTTGGGACTTGGTGGCTAAAGTGGGGAAAAGTCGATAAAATCCCTTGACATTTTGCCAATTTTAGGTGTGGTTGAAGAAAGAGGGAAGAAGGCAGGAGGCAAAAGAAAAATGCTGCCATTCCCCCACTCTCCTCCTCCTCCGCTTCCCCACGGACGATCGCATAAATGTTAAAACCCTAGTTTAAGCAACAAAATTTTGAGTTGACGGAAATACTTGTGACGCTGGTGCTGGGTTCGGTACTGTTAGCCTGGGGAATGCGTTTCGGGCGGGTGTTTGTTCGATCGTCCGTTACAAAAGAGGATTTGTTTAAGGGCAGAAATTCGATCGCCCTGGCTTTCGCGATGCACTCGCCTGCGAACACTTTGACTTCAATGCCGACTGTTTGACAAGCTGGGAGGAGTGCCAGATCAATTCATGACTCAATGCTATCAATTGCTAGTCTCTTAGTCCAAAACACTGAGTACCCTTTAGACAATTGAATTGAGATTTTGGGCTGCATCGTTCAATTGTTGAGTGCCTACTTTGGTTTGACTAATACCACTAGCTGTTTCTTTTGCCGCTAGGTTGAGGGTGTTCATCGCCTCCACTACTTGTTTAATAGCAACTGCTTGTTGTTGAGCCGTTAGAGAAATTTGTTGATTATTCAATACCACATTATTAACAGCATTTGCTACTTCCGAGAAAGCTACTGCCGTTTCTTGACTGATTTTGGTTCCTGATTCTACTGTTTTAGTACCTTCCTTTGTCACCGTTACTGTGGAATTTATCGCATTCTTGATATCATCGACTAGGCGGTTAATTTTCTCGGCTGATTTCTTACTTTTATCTGCTAGTTTGCGGATTTCTGTGGCTATGACAGTAAAACCTTTGGCGCTTTCACCCGCCCGGACTGCTTCTACTGAGGCATTCAGTGCCAGCATATTTGTTTGATTTGCTAAATCTGTGACATCAGTAGAGATATTGCCAATCTGATGGGTTTGTTGGCTCAATTGCAGAATTTGTGCCGCGATCGCCCCGACATTTTCTTTCAATATTATCATCGATTCCAGTGTTTGCTCCACTGCTAGGGTTCCCTTTTCAGTGATCTTTAAAGCTTGCCGTGCAGATTCCGCACCCGCTTGGGCTTGCTGGGCTGATTGTTGGGAAGCCGCGCCCAACTCATCCATTGTGATTGTAGTTTGATTTACAGAGCTCGATTGCTGTGCTGCTGTGCGTTCCTGTTGTTCAACTGTGGCCGCAATCTCTGTGGAAGAACTGGCGATCGTATTTGCTACCTGATTGATTGGTCGGATAATTTTAGCAAAAATAAATAATACAATAAATGAACCAAATACTACAGCAACAATCGTACCTCCTATCGAAACAATCGCCGCTAATTGCTCCGACTGTTTTGCTACTTTTGTTCTTTGAACCAGTAGATTATCTTCTACCTTAAGCATTTCGGCCAGCTTATCCCTGATTTCATCCATAAATATCTTGCCTTTACCTGAAAGCACCAAGGCTCTTAGCTCTGGTTCTTTGCCAGCCCTTTTCAGGGATATAGTTTCCGCTAATTCATCTAGTTTGTGCTGACCCAAATTTTCAACTTGCTCCAACTTTTTAACTTGCTCCTGATTATCTTTTATTAACTCTTTTGTCTCCTTTACTGTTTTATAAAATGCTACTTGACCATTTTTATAAGGTTCTAAAAATTCCTCTTTTCCAGTGAAGATAAACCCCCGCTGTCCTGTTTCAGCATCCACTAAATCTTTTTCTATGGCTTGCAAATTTGTCTTGACTACATAAGTATGCGTTTGCCACTCAATAGCTTCGGCTAAATTATCCATACTCAATTTAGTGGCAAATCCGATGGTAATCATTAACAAAAAAATGGACCCGAAGCCCAACGGAACTACTTTACTAAGCCGAATAGTATTTGGCGACATTTCCCTTTTTACTCCTTGATTAGTTGTTGACTTTTGTGGGTAAGTTGCAGTATCAATAATTTCCTGCTATTTTTCACCCAAGTAGTTATTTAATCCCTAATACTAATTCATAATTAATGCCCCTTTTTTCGTGGGAAAAACTTCCAGCGCTTTTTTTTGCTTTCCTTGCTTTACTAACTCAACCATTGACTCAGACTCATCAACAAAAATCTGACAAAAGTTAATGTCGAGCAAGCGATGCAGGTCAAGCCTTTAGAATTAAGGGTTGTTTTTCCTGCTTCGATTTTGGATAAATCCTGTTTATTCGATTGTAGCGAGAAATTGAGGAACGAAACCCAAATATCGTCCAATTCTCTCCCCCACTCTTCTTCTCTCCCACTATTGATTGGGGTTCAAGTCGATCGCAGATCGTGTTAAAACCTAGTTAAGCGAGCATATTCTGAACTTATAGAAATAGTAGTGACCCTGGTGCTGGGTTCGGCGCTGTTAGTCTAGGCAATGCGTTTCGGGCGGGTGTTAGTTCGATCGTCCGTTACAAAAGAGGATTTGTTTAAGGGCAGAAATTCGATCGCCCTGGCTTTGGCGATGCACTCGCCTGCGAACACTTTGACTTCAATGCCGACTGTTTGACAAGCTGTGAGGGCAGCGAGATCAATTCATGACTCAATGCTATCAATTGCTAGTCTCTTAGTCCAAAACACTGAGCACCCTTTAGACAATTGAATTGAGATTTTGGGCTGCATCGTTCAATTGTTGAGTGCCTACTTTGGTTTGACTAATACCACTAGCTGTTTCTTTTGCCGATAGGTTGAGGGTGTTCATAGTATCCACTACTTGTTTAATAGCAACTGCTTGTTGTTGAGCCGTTAGAGAAATTTGTTGATTGTTCAATACCACATTGTTAACAGCATTTGCTACTTCCGAGAAAGCTGCTGCCGTTTCTTGACTGATTTTGGTCCCTGATTCTACTGTTTTAGTACCTTCCTTTGTCACCGTTACTGTGGAATTTATCGCATTCTTGATATCATCGACTAGGCGGTTAATTTTCTCGGCTGATTTCTTACTTTTATCTGCTAGTTTGCGGATTTCTGTGGCTATGACAGTAAAACCTTTGGCGCTTTCACCCGCCCGGACTGCTTCTACTGAGGCATTCAGTGCCAGCATATTTGTTTGATTTGCTAAATCTGTGACATCAGTAGAGATATTGCCAATCTGATGGGTTTGTTGGCTCAATTGCAGAATTTGTGCCGCGATCGCCCCGACATTTTCTTTCAATATTATCATCGATTCCAGTGTTTGCTCCACTGCTAGGGTTCCCTTTTCAGTGATCTTTAAAGCTTGCCGTGCAGATTCCGCACCCGCTTGGGCTTGCTGGGCTGATTGTTGGGAAGCCGCGCCCAACTCATCCATTGTGATTGTAGTTTGATTTACAGAGCTCGATTGCTGTGCGGCTGTGCGTTCCTGTTGTTCAACTGTGGCCGCAATCTCTGTGGAAGAACTAACAATCATATTGACTGACTGATTCATTGTCTTTGCAATGCCTGAAGCAATCCACAGAGCGATCGCAATTGCCGTAAGTGCAGCTAAAGCAGTGCTTAAAATCACCACTGTACTCAGGAACTGCAAAGCTTGAATCTGTTTATTTTCTTGAGCTAATAAATTACTTTCCTCGGTTCTTTGAAACTCCTTAGCTATAGCATCAACCTGACGAAGCTTTGGTACAATTTGGCTCTTCCATAAGTTAAGTCCATCCTCTTGCTTACCTTGCTCAACCAAAGAAAAGGCTTGGTTATAGCCCTTGTCTATCTGATCTTGTAAGACATTCATTTCCTCTAGCCGCTGACGCTGCTGTGGGTTTTGAACCCGCTTGAGTAAATCCTGATAGAATTGGTCAAAGCTGTTTACCGCTTCATTGTATTCAGTTAAGAAATCGCTATTTTTTGCCAAAAAATACCCGCGAGCAGCTTTTTGCATACCTGCAAATCCTAGCTGTTGCTCTTTCAAATCTATAACAACAGCATGAGAATTATTTAGCAGCTTTGCTTTTTCTTCTACTTCTTTAGCATTAAAAAAAACCAAAGTAGCAGCTCCAACTGAAAGCAAAATCGGTATGGAATATCCCCACAGGATACGCTCTCTTAATTTGGTGGCTTTGAAGTTAATCATCTTAATTTGTTCCTGTGTTTTAAAAATAAATTAATTAATCCCCTTCAAAACAATGGGAACTGCCGATCCGAGTCGCCCCGGGTTTCTCAGCTTTAAGTTGGCAAACATGGCAATATCTCCTGTTGGGTTAGGTCGCTGAATTATTTGATTCTCAACCATTGACTCAGACTCATCAAGAAAAACTTGAAAAAACTTAATATCGAGCAAGCTATGCAAATCAAAGTCTTTAGGATTGATGGTTATTTCGCCTGCTTCGATTTTGGATAAATCCTGTTTATTCGATTGTAGCGGGAAATTCAGGAACCAAACCCAAACATCGTCAAATTCTCTCCCCCACTCTTCCTCTCTCCCACTCTTCCTCTCTCCTACTATTGATTGGGGTTCAAGTCGATCGCATAAATGTTACAACCTAGTTAAGCAACAAAATTTTGAGTTCATGGAAATAGTAGTGACGCTGGTGCTGGGTTCGGTGCTGTTTGTTTGGGGAATGCGGTTCGGGCGGGTGTTAGTTCGATCGGGAGTGACGGCTAACGATTTGTTTAAGGGCAGAAATTCGATCGCCCTGCTGTTTTTGGGTTTTTATATTGCCTTGCTGCTACTGGCTCTAAATCTGCCTCAAATGCCAGCTTTGCCGATCGAGTGGCGCTTTCACGGGATGCGAGTTACTTGGACTTTGCTACGAGTAATGCTGATGGGAGTCTGCGGTATTGGGTTTAGTATAAGTTGGTTGACAGCGCGACCCCAAGTAATCGCAGTAATTTTAATTTGCTTGTTGGGATTGGGAGGATTTACAGGCGCTGAAAACTATTTTATGGCGCCAATTTACGCTGATTTAATAGATAATTTGCAGCCAAACGGTGTATTTCGGCAAACATCTAACAGCAGTTGCGCGCCGGCGGCCCTAGCAACAGTGTTAAGGCGTTGGGGAATCGATGCGACGGAATCGAGTGTAGCGCGTTTTGCCGGGACGAGTCGCTTGGGAACTTCGATGCCGCAGTTAATTATAGCAGCAAGAGCTTTAGGCGTAAATGCGATCGAACTGGCGCCGACTTGGGAGCAAATTCAGCAAATTAATCGCCCCGGAGTGCTAGCAGTTTGGCTGTTTGACGGCCCTCGGAAGCTACCGCACGCGGTGGCTTTGCTGGGAATGAATGACAGTATTGCTGCAATTGGAGACCCGGCGCGGGGCAGGATTTTCTATTTAGATAGGGCAACTTTTGCCCAGATTTGGCGGGAGGAATACGTGCCGATTTTTCGTTCTGCGGATATCTGGTTAAGTGACAAACAAGCTATGGACTATTTGAGTAAATTAGGATATAATAGCGGCGATTTAAAAGCAAATATCGAGCGCTTTCAAACCGATAAAAAATTAAAAGTCAGCGGTAAGTTAGACCGGATGACTGAATTAATGTTGAGCGGCAGTTTTTTGCAAGAAGTCCCCAGACTGGATGGGAAATAGTTATGGAAAATCGTCAACCGCAGAGGAACTCTTGACCGACAGGGAAGAGGAATCATGCGGTTTTTTCAAACAATCTTTGAGTCATTCGTTGATAGCGCTCGCAAAAATTTGATCGCCCCAGCAGATGATCGACGCTCGCACCTTGGTAGCGTGGCTGCATGAAATTACCGTAAGCGTAGGCAGTTGCATCTAATTCCTCCTATATTTTTACCGTCGATCGCACCTTGGCTACGCCTCACCGTTTTTGACAATTGGGAACAGTTGAATCGCCCATTTTAGGCTCAGACAGCTTGACTTCCCATCCAGGTAAATTCCACCAATTAACTCGCTGATTCGGCTGAATCCAAAAGTTTAGTTGCGTGATCTTGCCATCCTCAAATCTGAGTGTGGGAAAGGTAGGATAACTGGTATCATCGGTTTCGCGATAAGTGCGTCCAAGGTAATTTAGGCAGGTCGTTAATCCGTCAGTAATTCCCAATTCTTCTACTCCCGTTCCCTTCAATTTGGCATCATCGTAGCTGAAAGAACCGTTGAATGAATTCCCCGCTAAACCGCCTTTGGTAACAGTGATGGTGAAATCGTAGGTTACGGGAACTGCGTAGGCTTGGGTTGCAGTGACAACTGTGCTCAGAATAGTCGTGGCGATGCCCACCGAGAGTTTTGAAATTGCTTGCATACTCGCCTCCCGAAACAAAACAACACTATAAATTTCGCTTTCAGTCATCGGGAAACTCCTTAACTACGCTTCTCTCGCAAGTGATTTATCGGATATGATATCATAAGTAATCAGTTAAATGCGATCGCAGCAGAGTGCCAAACAAACAAAAATTATCGCCTAGGATTGATAATGTATACTTTTTTGGCACTGAAAAACCCAACAGAAAACAAGCGTCTTTAATCGCCCAGAATTAACTGAGTAGATTGAACAATATTCATTCCCGCCGCCGCAAATTTTTGATAAGCTGCATCTGCTTGTTCCGTAAAATCAACAACACCCGGCACCACCACAGGCGAAGTGCAATCTTCCAGCAAATAAACCTTCTTTGCCAAATTCAGATCTCTCGCCAAAATTTCCGTTAACAAATCATCAATTGTCCAAGCAACGCAGTGACTTTTGGCTTGTCCGGCAATAATTACTGCATCAAAATCGAGTAATTTATCAATAAACTTAGCATTCTTTTCCGCAATTGGATTGCCGTCGAATCCATCTAAAACTTCGGGCCGCAAAACCGAATAGTTTTCTGTCAGTGGATTCCCGCCTTTGATTTCAAAAAGTGCTTGGCTGTTGCGGGCTATAGTATGAAAAAATACTGCTTCTTCGACCGCCGAAACCAGCGCGTGTCCGATGCCACCCAGCATCGAGTGATATGGCCAAATTGTCAGGGGATATTTCCCATCGGCGCTGAGTTTTTTGACGTAGTGGCAAACCTGTTTTTCCAGTGCTGAAAAATTCCCTCCGCTGATGCTGTGGGCGATGGCGGGATTGACTTTCCAAATGCCTTTTTGGACATCTTCGAGTGTAATAGAAGTGGCGGCTGGTAGGGGGTGTTCGCCTGCTTCGTCGATCCAAAAGATTGGATGAAAAATTTGCATGGCGGTGTGGGTGTCCATTGTCGGCGCAATGGTTGTAATTGCATTTAAATTGCGGTAAATAAATTCGCACAGCCGCAGGTTGTCATCAACTGCGCCGCTACCGGAACGCCCGCCAACAAATAGTTCAAATTCGGGCAAACAAAAGGTATTTTGGGCATCAATTATCAGCAAACAAATGCGGTTTTTGTCGCTGGATGCTGGCTGAATGCTGTGCTGAGTTGCCCAATTTTTCGCTTGGGCGGCTCGTTCTCGGTAGGGGACTCGCCAGACTTCCCCTAATTTTTTGGGGTCAAAATGTTCGGGAATTGGAAGTTGGGCTTTTGGTGTCATGACAATCGCTTTTAGGCTAGTTTACAGTAATAATTTAAGTTTGGAGTATAATGCTGATAAATCTTTGCGGGTGAATCATGGCAAAAGAACGAATCCAAGATTATGCTAGGGTAAAATTTAAACGCATAGTGTTGTTTTTTTCGGTCGCAATTTTGCTTGCTCTCTTGATTGTAGCAACTAGATCTGCCTACGTTCAAGATGTTTTGAGAACTCTGTTAATGGAGATTGAGGATTTAGGGTGGTGGGGGCCAGTGGCTTTTGTAGCTACTTACAACTTAGCTACTGTGCTGTTTGTACCGGGTTCGGTACTGACGCTGGGAGGGGGGGCGATTTTTGGTTTGTGGTGGGGTTCTGTTTACGTTTTTGCGGCGTCCAGTTTAGGTGCTGTATTTGCTTTTGCGATCGGGCGCTATTTATGCCGCGATCGCGTGGTAAAATATATGGAATCTCACCCCAAGTTTAAAGCTCTCGATCGCGCCGTTTCTCAACAAGGATTAAAAATAGTTTTTTTGACTCGTCTTTGTCCTTTATTTCCTTTCAATTTATTGAATTACGCTCTGGGAATTACTCAAGTTTCTTTGAAAGATTACGTGCTGGGTTCCTTGGGCATGATACCGGGTACAATCATGTACGTTTACTCCGGTTCTTTGGTGGGAGAGGTTGCTGCGATAGGCGCGATATGTCAGTCCACAAGTCCCCACACAGAAGCAGCAAAATGGGCGATCAATATCCTCGGTTTTATTGCTACTGTCACTGTTACTGTCTTTGTCACTCGGATAGCCAGCAAAGCTTTGGAAGAAAGTATTTAATTAGGAGGATTTGCGAATGCCGGAGTCAAAAGTCGATCCCGTAATAGTCCCCCCAATGGACGAACACAACCAGAAATTAGTCTCCTATTTGCATCCCTCCGATTGGGTAAATCCCCAGCCAGCTAGTTCTTATAATTTAGTAGTAATTGGCGCGGGACCCGCTGGATTAATTGTTGCTGCAGGTGCAGCAGGTTTGGGCGCGAAAGTTGCTTTGATTGAAAAACATTTGATGGGCGGCGATTGTTTGAATGTCGGTTGTGTGCCTTCAAAATCTTTAATTCGATCGTCTCGCACTGTCGGCGATATCTGGGAAGCAAGTAAATTTGGAGTTAATGTTTCTGACAGTGTAGAAGTGGATTTTGCCGCTGTGATGGAACGGCTGCGCCGCATCAGGGCGGGCATCAGCGATGTTGATTCTGTTGAACGCTACCAGTACAAATTAGGAGTTGATGTTTTTTTAGGTTCTGGTCGTTTTACTAGCAACAATACAGTAGAAGTTGCAGGTCAAACTCTCCGCTTTAAAAAAGCAGTAATTGCCACAGGTGCAAGGGCGCGACAACCACAAATTCCCGGCTTACAAGAAGCTGGATATCTGACCAATGAAACTGTCTTTAACCTCACGGAAAAACCGCAGCGTTTGGCCGTAATTGGCGCAGGGCCGATCGGCTGCGAATTGGCTCAAGCATTCCGCAGGCTGGGTTCGGAAGTCGTATTGCTGCACAAAAATGCTCAGATTTTAGACAAAGAAGATGCGGATGCTGCTAAAATCGTGCAGCAGGCTTTTCTACGCGAAGAAATTCAACTAATACTAGAATCCCAAATAGAGCGCGTTGAGAAAACAAATGCAGGCAAAGTAATTTATTATAAATGTCAAGATAATGAAGCATCGGTAACAGTAGATGAAATTATTGTGAGTACAGGGCGATCGCCCAACGTCGAAGGATTGAATCTGGAGGCGATCGGAGTTGAATACGATACACAGAAAGGCGTATTTGTCAACGACAATTTGCAAACTACTAATCCCCGCATTTATGCCGCCGGCGATATTTGCATGAAACATAAATTTACTCACGCTGCTGATTTTGCCGCGAGAATGGTAATTCAAAACACTCTATTTTTCGGACGCAAAAAGCTCAGCGCTTTGACGATACCTTGGTGTACTTACACAAACCCGGAAATTGCGCGCGTCGGAATTGGGGAACACGAGGCTAAGGAAAAAGGCATTGATATCGATACATTTTTAATTCCTTTCAGTCAAGTCGATCGGGCAATTATTGACGGCGAAGAGGAAGGATTTGTGAAAATTCACGTCAAAAAAGGCAGCGATAAAATATTAGGTGCAACTATTGTAGCGCGCCACGCTGGGGATATGATTAGCGAAATTACTTTAGCAATGGTTAACAATATTGGTTTAGGAAAAATTGCTAGCACAATTCACCCGTATCCGACACAAGCTGATGCAATTCGGAAAGCGGGAGATGCTTACAATCGCACTCGTTTGACTCCGTTTGTGAAAAATTTGTTTAACCGCTGGCTGGCTTGGACGCGATAAGTAAATAATCTCAAATCTGGTAGCATCGGAATTCTTCGTATCTCTCTTCTCGACCTCTGCGTGAATCAGCGTGAATCCCTTGTCATCTGCGGCCCGAGAAATTATCTTTTTTTCACCGCAGATGAGGGCAGATAAACACAGATTAACGCAGATGAATTAGCTCAATTCCGGGTTACTTTGAGTGTAGCATTAGGAGTTGGGATATCGCCCGCGCAAACAAACCCTGCCTTAAAAATCCCCTTCATCTACTTGGAATACCGTCAATCCCAAGCCTCTCCACATATCAACAACTTGCTGGCGATCGTCCAACACAAAATTAACATTATATTTCCCTGCAATATGCTGCCGATAAAATTCTTCCTTCATAATCGCATCCTTCCTCATATCTCCGGTTTTCCGCATATAAAGAGCGGCATAATTAACCTCGTACTGCTGCAACCATTTTTCAGTTTGAGGCTGACAATCATCCGTCCGGCCCGACACTACAATGATATTAACGCTGGACTGCCACTTGCGAACGGTATCTAAGACGGGCTGATTGGGCAAATCGCGATCGCACGTCGAAGCATCAAAAGGATTTCTGCCATTGAGAAGTGCCAGCGTGCCGTCCATATCAACAATAATTGCATCCGGCAAATCCGGGTTATATTCCGGCGGCAAAACGGGAACCCGCACGTACTTATTGTACATCTTCATAATCACATCTTTGCCCACCGAATTAAGCCTTTTCAAGTCTCGTTTAATACATTCCTCTACCGGAACTTGCAAGAAAGAATCATTAACTTCCACAACAGCTTTACCTTTAACCAACTCCTTGATATGCTCGATGTGAGACCCGAAATTAGTATCATCAACAATGACGTGCTTGCCGCTTTCCAAAGCCATCAAAATAATCGTATCTCTCAACTGCACAATAAACTTTTCATTCGCCGGCGACCAATGAGAAGCGTGAGCCATTTCTCTGAGCAAATCTTTATTGCTACGCACCCACTTTGCAGGTTCCGACAGCAGTAATTCCCTAGCAAATTGAGATTTTCCCGAAGCAGGTAAACCAACAAGTACAATAACTCTTTTCATGGTAATTGGTAATTGGTAATTGGTAATTGGGCATAGGGAATTGGGCATTGTTTAAATACTTACCTCTTCATTCCATCCGTTACATCCGTTACATCCGTTACATAATCCGTTCCCGAACTTCCCTCTTCCCTCTTTCTTAAACATTTGCCTCACGCTCGATCATTAATCCGTGTATCCGTGTCAAACTCTCTTAGAGTGCCTTCCTTATTCTACAAACCTAGATGGATGTAATCTACACCCAATAGCTCCTCTATTTTATGGATCGTAACATCACGGAGAGCTTCTTTCACTCCCGCAACTCTTCGGGCCCGCAAAGAAAACAAAATCCCGGAATACGGCAAATGTTTCACAGCTAATGCAAAATCTTTCTGAACTTCGATATGTTCGTGCTGTCGGTAAGCTTCCTCGATTTCTTCAACCAAAGATTGATATTTGTCCTTAACTTTTTGATACAACTCACTCCACTCAGGAAAATAAGCTAAAAACTCTTCTCCTTCATTAGTTAAAACAATTTCTATCAGGCGGCGCGTCGAAAACCCTTCGCGGAGATGGGAAATCGCGACATATTGCGGAGACTTAACTTTAACTCGGTTGAAGTTAGCGTCGCAGATAATATACCCTTCCGAATCCATCGGATCTAAATGTTGAGCCGCTTCGATAACTTCTTTCCAGCTAGTTAAAGGATAGGATGCGACCAATTCCCAGCCGTATTTATTGGCCCAAATACTCGGGTCTGTTTCTAGCAGCGTTTGAGTGTTGCGAACCCCGTGCAGCACGATTTGATTGTTTTGTTGCTGGACAACTATTCTATTGTAAGGCGTCATCAATTCAAATATAAAACACTGGTCGGTTTCTTGTGGCAATTGATATCGCAATTCTTGCCAGACTTTCCAAAAAAGTTCCGCAAAGCTGAACCCAAAACCGTTAACTTCGCCGGCGGCGTCGGGAGTGCCGCTAGATTGCACTCTCCATTCTCCCTTGTAAAAATACAGTACAGTCAGAGAACCGTCTAGTTTTTCATAAACTTTGGCATTTCTCCAATCAATTGCAGCGGCGTGAATTTCTCCGTAATTAAAAAATTTGTCGTAGGGATAAGAAACTATCTGCCAATCTTGAGATGAATCTAAAATAATGCCTCGGCACTGCTGAACTATTTTTTCGCCTAGGGGAGATTCTATCTGCGAGTATTTCAGACAGACTAAATCTGGATATTGGCGGTGGCGGGTAACTTTGATATGATAAGTTTCGGACAAACTTTCCAATCCGTGCTGGCGCAAATACTCTTGCAGTTCCACGATCGACTCCTAAATTGCTCGCCTTCTCTATATTATAGATGACTTCATATTCTGGCAACCTTCTCAAGATAGTCAAAAAACATTTCTCCCGGAAAAGCGAGTGTTAATTTGGTATTTTGAATTAAGGTTGTACATAAGTGAATGCGGTTCGCCGCCCAACTAAACTCTTGGAATATTAAGGCAAAAAATCGTGAAGAAGAAATTATTACTTTTGGCTACTTCTGCTGGTGTATTAACTGCTTTAGTACCTCTATCGGTTGTTTTTGGATCTTCGCACTTGTCGCAGCGACAATCGGGAACAACACAAATTGCTCAAGGAGGCACTGCGGTTCCGGTAAGTCAAATTTTGCAAAAATTAAAAGGCAAAACGCAAGTGCCTATTTTTATTCCCAGCAGGATTCCGCTTTCGCAAAAAATGTACTATCCAACTACAGCACAAGCAAACAGCTATGCTATTTCAATCGATTATAAAGCAGATTGTGGCGGTACGACAGTTTGCTCTTTTGGGTCAATTTTAGGTCAAAAAGGCGGGGAGTTTACTACAAAACTAGAAGGGGTAACTAAGACGTTAAAAAATGTCAAACTTGCCGGCGGAGTGAAAGGAGTTTATCATAACGGTTGCGGGGCTTACTGCACAGCAACTCTTCAGTGGAAAACTCAGGGTTTTATGTATACCGTCGCCATTAAGAACGGACGAGAATCGGATTTAATTTTAATAGGAAATTCTGCTATTAAAGCTGGGAAGCGTTAAGTTTGGCAGTCGGGGAGGCACAACTTCTATATGTAGGGTGCGTAAGCGCGCACCTTACCGTTATTGTATGATATATCTTAACTCGCACTCGCCCCTTACAAGATGCTATATTTTTTTGCGCTTACCTACTTCGGGGGAAATCAGGATGAGGAGAAGATGGCTATTTGCGGCAATTTTTGCTTGTGTGGTGACTGCTTTTACGATCGCACCTTTGACACCAAACTCAGCGTTAGCAAGGACTGAACTCCCGATTACAGAAATCCGCTGGTTTAATTATTCCCCTGAAGATAGCTGGCAACCGATACAATTTATTGTACCCGATCGCAACACTGCAAAATCTGCCGGCAGCCGCAAGTTGCGGTTGTACGATGTTCATATTGCCAAGATGTTTGAGATTTCTCATTTTTTGTGCGATCGCGCTCGTGCTTCTGAGGGTTACAATTGGTCTTATCAAGCCGAAAATGGCAATATTGAGATGGGACGCTTCAAAATTAGCTGCAATCTCGCCCGTTCCATAGCCACAGCTTACGGGTTAGGTAAACCAGAAATTACAATGATTCGCCGCAGCTTCAACCTGAAAACTGGTCGCCCTTCTTTTGCTCTAGAAAAATACTCTATTCCCACTTTTAACATTGCTAAAAATAGAGTTGTGCAGTGGAGGAATTTTGTGCAAAAGTTGACGCCAATCCCCGATAACTCAGGTGCAAACCAAGCTAACAGTCGTTTTCCTGCGAGTAACATCTTTAGACAAATCAAAGGCAAAACGCGAGTGCCTGTTTTTCTCCCGAGTAGGCTTCCTTTATCAGACATTCAGCAACTTGATTTTGATGTGCAAGCGGGGGCCGACGGTTACATTGTGGGAATGTATTTAGGCAAAGGATGCCGCGCGGGAGCTTGTTATTTCGGCACAATCGAAGCTAAAAGAAATGAACCGTTTTCGCCTCCTTCGCAATTGCCGCAGGATACTAACAGAAGCATTGAATTGGCGGGCGGATTCAGGGGGATTTATTTCAATAATTGCGGTGCTTACTGCACTGCTTTTGTTGAGTGGCAAAGGCTGGGGGTGCTGTACCGAGTCACAAGGAAAAACGCACGGCAGCAAGAAGTTGTCCAGATAGCAAATTCTGCTCTTCAAGCAGGGCAACGTTAAATTTTGCGGGAAATGGAAAAGGTACCCGCGAGCGAAGCTATCCCGAACGCGCGTGGCTTCCCGCAGGGTAGGGAATCGCCCTTTGGTCAACGAAGCTGCTACAAATAAATACGATCGCCTTTTTCCCCTCGCAACTACATTTCTCTCCCCAAATATCGCCACTTTTGAGCTAGTTCTTTCTCGCGGCAGCTAAGCTAACTCCTCATGCCAACCAGGTTTATCCGGCTCTACCCTAGGTAAATCGTACATCGCCTGCCGCCTTTGCTTAGGAATGTCGCTCGCCCCCGTGCCAGCGACGCCCACTGCTGGATGGGAAACATCATCAGGAATCACTGCTACGGGCCGTCATACCATTTTTGATTTTTGATTTTGGATTTTTGATTGGCAAGGGCTTATTATGTAAAGGTTTGGAGCTTGCCTACCGTTGCATCCTTTTTTCAAACAGGCGGTCAAAATCTGGTATTTCTATTTTATCGCCCGAATTATCCCAACCAGCAATTAAAGTCCCCACCTGCGGTACGCTAGATCAGGTGAATATATTGGCTGATTTCAAGCTATCCTCCGATCGATCTTATGTCTCCAACCACATCTGCCCCTTCCCGAACCGTTCGCATCGGTTCCCGCAAAAGCCAACTCGCTCTCGTGCAAACCCACTGGGTGCAAGAACAGCTACAGAAACACTTCCCGGAACACACTTTTGAAGTCCACACCATGTCCACCCAAGGGGACATAATTCTTGATGTCGCCCTCGCTAAAATTGGCGATAAAGGACTTTTTACCAAAGAATTAGAAACGGGAATGATTAACAATGAAACGGACTTTGCCGTTCATTCCCTCAAAGATTTGCCTACCAATTTGCCCGAAGGTTTAATTTTAGGATGCGTCACCGAACGGGAAAATCCCGCTGACGCCCTGGTAGTTCACTCCAAGCACAAAGACAAGCAACTCGACACCCTCCCAGAAGGTTCAGTAATCGGCACTTCTTCCCTGCGGCGGCTGGCTCAACTTCGGCATCATTTCCCTCATTTTGAATTTAAAGATATTCGCGGCAATCTCAATACTAGACTCGCTAAATTAGATGAGGGCGGTTACGACGCGATTATTTTAGCAGTTGCTGGCCTCGAAAGATTGGGAATGGGCGATCGCATCCACCAAATTATCCCTGCTGAAATTTCCCTTCATGCCGTCGGACAAGGTGCTTTGGGCATCGAATGCCGCGCCGGAGACACAGAAATCATGGAAGTGATTAAAGCTCTCGAACACTCGGAAACCGCCCAAAGATGTTATGCAGAACGCGCATTTCTGCGGGAATTAGAAGGCGGCTGTCAAGTGCCGATCGGCGTCAATACCAAAATAGAAAACGGTCAATTAACCTTAACCGGAATGGTATCGAGTCTCGACGGCAAGCGGTTCGTCAAAGATAGTGTTTCCGGCGCCGCCGAGACTGCTGAAATGATCGGAATTGACCTCGCTCACCGCTTGCGCCAACAGGGAGCTAGTGAAATTTTGGAGGAAATATTTGTCCAAGTTCAGCGCGGTTCTTAAAACCAATCCGCATCTCTTTGTCAATGCTTTTAGACGTGATATATCGCCTTTTGTAAAATAAAAATAACAGGCGGTTTGCTTTGGCAAAACAGGTAGAGTAGCAGTCTGGTTGTAGATTTTTGATGGGATTTTAGGTAGGACTTGCGCGATAGATTTCAAAAATATCTGACTAATTTAGGACGCTCCGCACGGGTGTTAAGCAACCCGGTTTCTGATGTAAGTCTCGCTGTATAGCCCAAGATTTATGGTAAAAACCGGTTTTTTTTCGTAAGTCTTATAATTCTTAACCTACCCATCCACAATCTACAATCAAACACCCAAAATTAATCAGCAATTTATTTCAGGTAAAAGCCCAATATGAGCGCTAGAGAAATTCAATTAAAGCTGGAATTGAAAAAGGTTCAGCAACTGTATAGCAAAATGCAGGCCGACCAACAAGCTTTGCAGAAGCAATTGAAAGAGTTCAAAACTCAACCAGGAAATTTGTCGGATGTAGTCGAGCAAGTCTTGCCGTCGGTAGTGTCAATTTACGTCATGGATTGGGATACAGAAGAAGAGATTTCTTCTGGAAGCGGGTTCTTTGTATCGCCGGACATAATTGTCACGAACTATCACGTTATAGAAGATATTGCGGATCAAGATTACTTCTATGAAGAAGATGAAATCGAACAGGTTTTAGTCGAAACTCACGACGGAAAATTGAGATTGGCCGAGGTGGTGTTTACTGGTAATGCTGAAGAAGATTTAGCATTACTCTTAATTAGCGATTTTACCTTCGACCCGAACACAGGGGAACAAGTGGACTCTCCCCAAGAATATCCTCCCCTAGAGTTGTCTTTTGATGTGAAAGTAGGAGATAGAGTAATTGCCGTCGGCAATCCTTTGGGGCAGTTTGCTTCAACTGTAACTCAAGGTATTGTGAGTGCAATTCGCGAACCCGAGGAATATGAAGAAGGCGATGACGACGAAGATGATGTTGGTGAGGTGAAGGTGTTGCAAACTGATGCGGCGATTAATCCTGGAAATTCCGGCGGCCCACTGATTAATATGGCCGGTCAAGTGGTTGGGGTGAACACGTGGGGATGGGAAGATGCTGATAATATTAATTTGGCGATCGCCTCTGAAGCTTTGGATGATTTTCTAGCGGGATTTGAGGAGACTTTTGAGGAAAATTCTCAGAATTAGTCGGGAGTTTATGTAATATGTCATTCGGGCGATCGCCCTTTTTATGAGAGGGGATGGAAAAGGCGATCGCTATTTCCTTAATTACATACTGAATTACATTACTGATGCCTTTGCCTTCAGTTTTACTAATGCGTAAAAAATCTCAAACAGCATACCATTTTTTATGTTTACCGTTATTCAGAAAGTGACATATAAATTTGATTAGAACGTGAAAATTGTCGCGGGAGGGGAGTCCCGGCGATCGCTATTTTTTTCACCGCACAGCGACGCAGATGGAAAAAGGGCGATCGCCTTCTTGAGTAAACTGCGATCGCTACAGCAACTGAGATTTATACTTGTTTTTGGCAGGCGCGTTAATATTGTGCCGCTCGCCCTTTAAACTTAATCTAGACTAACAATCTCAAGGAACACAAAAAAATAATGCGTATTTTATTTGTATCCGCCGAAGCATCACCCCTCGCCAAAGTGGGCGGTATGGGCGATGTCGTCGGCGCTTTGCCGAAATTTCTGCGGCGCATGGGCCACGATGTCCGCATCTTCATGCCCTACTACGGTTTCGTCCCCGACAAAATGGACGTTCCCAAAAAACCTGTTTGGGATGGGTCTGCCATGTTCCAAAGCTTCTCGGTGTTTGAAACTGTTTTGCCGGGAACCGATGTACCTTTATACTTATTACAACATCCATCTTTCTTGCCGCGTCGCGTTTACGGCGGTGTAGATGAAGATTGGAGGTTCACTTTCTTTGCCAATGCTGCGGCTGAATTTGCCTGGAATCATTGGAAGCCCCAAATTATCCACTGTCACGACTGGCATACGGGGATGATACCTGTTTGGATGAGCCAAGACCCCGATATCAGCACGGTTTTTACTATTCACAATTTAGCTTATCAAGGGCCATGGCGCTGGCGTTTGGAACAGATGACTTGGTGTCCTTGGTATATGCAAGGTCACAATACAATGGCTGCCGCAGTACAGTTTGCCGATCGAGTAAATACAGTTTCACCGACTTACGCCGAGCAAATCAAAACGCCAGCTTATGGGGAAACTTTGGAAGGTTTGCTGTCTTACCTCGGCGGTAAAGTATCGGGCATTTTGAATGGAATTGATACAGAATCTTACAATCCAGCAACTGACAAGTACCTCCATCAACAATTTAGTGCTGATACTATTGAAAAGCGCCCCGCTAATAAAATTGCGCTGCAAGAAGAAGTCGGTTTGGAAGTAAATAAAAATGCCTTTTTGATCGGCATGGTGACAAGGCTGGTAGAACAGAAGGGATTGGATTTGATAATTCAAATGCTCGATCTGTTCATGGCCTATACCGATGCTCAATTTATTGTACTCGGAACGGGCGATCGCTACTACGAAACCCAACTCTGGCAAATGACAGCCCGCTATCCCGGTAGGATGTCCACCCAACTACTTTACAACGAGGCCCTCTCCCGGCGCGTTTACGCAGGCTGCGACAGCTTCCTGATGCCCAGCCGTTTCGAGCCCTGCGGCATCAGCCAAATGCTCGCCCTCCGCTACGGGTGCGTGCCAATGGTTCGCCGCACCGGCGGTTTAGTCGATACCGTTTCCCACAACAACCCGATCGACAATACCGGTACAGGTTACTGTTTCGATCGCTACGAACCCCTCGACTTGTTCACCTGCATGATCAGAACTTGGGAAGGTTTCCGCTACAAAGATAAGTGGAGAGAACTGCAACAGCGCGGCATGAGAGAAGATTTTAGCTGGGATATTTCGGCCCGGAAATACGTCAACTTGTACAGCGATATTTTGGGACTGCCGCCGGAAGAAACCGCACCGGCACCAGAGGCAGAATTGATCGTTGGTAAGGGTTAATCTTAGTAAGCTGCGTCAGTCGGTGTTTGATTCAACTGAATCGAAGGGCTGGCTGACGCACCCTACAGCTTAGTAAGGTGCATCAGTCAATCGATTTTAGATTTTAGATTGAAGCATTGACATCACGGATGAGTCCGGTGGCTTGTATCCTGGATGCTTTCAGTCGGTTTTTGATTCAATTTAATCGATCGACTGACTACTGACTACTGATTACTGACTACTAACTAATGACTACTGACTACTGACTACTGACTACTGACTACTGAAAAATTAATCAACAAATAAATCGAGAGGTAAATGACCGTAAGTTCCACTAACTCCATCTTCTGAGGAAGATTGACAAGAAATCAAAACGCCCCGGTAAGTTCCGGGATAGCCGTCAACATAATACGAACCCTTCAAAGTATTGAACTTAATATAAACCGAACCAGCAAAGGTCGAGACAGCATTGGGATCTAAAACAACTTGATATCCCAAAGCTTTCAAATAAGCTTCTAAAGCTAAAAAACCCTCATCCGTCGAAGAAGCGCACACTCCCAACATTTGATAATCCGACAAACTTGCTACCAGCAAAATCGCTTGACGGAGTGCCTGTTTTTCCAGCGGCGATGCTACAGATTGCATATCCAGACAAGTGAAATCTTTGAGGATTTGCTGTGCTTCTTCAACAGTTAGGGTAGTCGGGTTGTGAGTAGACATGAATTGCTCTGATATTTCCCAAAATTACGATCGACAATCGGGCACTCGTCAACGAATTTCTGCCATTGCAACCCTCAATCGACGGCGGTAACACTTGCACAAGTCCTGATTATAGCCGATTGTGTGCTCTGGCAATCAATTCGGGCGATCGTCTTCAATGGCTTAGCCAACGCCCGAATCCACAAAAAAGCTAGTAGTTTTTAGCGATGTTTTCAAGTTTAGATCAGTCCGCGTTTTTTCAGCTTTGCTAGCGCATCTTCGGCCGCATTTTTCTCAGCATCTTTTTTGCTTTTGCCTTTACCTTCTCCATAGAGTTTCTCTGCGACATAAACTTTAGCGAGAAATTCCGGCTTGTGGGGTGTGCCTCCTGCTTGAACTGTCACGTATTTAGGGGGAGTCGTGTCACCGTTGGCTTGTACCCATTCTTGAAAGCGATTTTTCGAGTCTACAGTCGATCGAGTTTCCACAACATTTTCGGGAACAGAATCAAACATTTGTTGCACAAACTGGCGAACTTTGTTCATGTCTTGCGTGTCGAGATAGTAAGCGCCAATAAATGCTTCAAAAGTGCTGCTGAGCAAATTTGGATTAGTAATCCCACCTTCTCGATAAGCTCCTTTTCCGAGCCGCATTTTTAAGTCTAAACCTATTTCAGTAGCAAATCTGGCTAATTGTTTTTCATCTACTAATGCAGAACGTCGGCGAGTCAGTTGGTCTTCTCCCATTTCTGGATGACGCTGATAGAGATATTCGCCGCTGAGAAAAGTCAGCAAAGCATCGCCGAGAAATTCTAAGCGTTCGTTGTCTTCTTCGTGGAATGTGGGGTTTTCGTTGACGTAGGAACGGTGGGTGAGCGCTTGGCGCAGCAGTTTTTCATGGTGGAATTCGGGAAGGGTTATTTCTATCTCTTGTGTTGGATTAGTTAATGGCATGGGAGTTTTGTAAGGGTTATTGTTTGTGGAGTTTGGTGTTATTATGTGGACATGAAAGAGCCGCAGATAGCGGTTGGTTTGGAGAATCTAGTTTATCAAATAAACTAGATTTTTGCTATCTGCAGCGAGGTGAATTTTAACAGATATTGGGCGGTTATACTATTAGTCCGTTACCCCGTCAGCCCGCCAGTCCGCCAGGGGTTAAAACCCCTGGCTCATAGCTAAAGTCCTCTAAAGAGGACTGATAATTGTGTTTTTTTAACTGTATGTCAGTCGGTTTTAACCGACTTTAGCTATTAGACAGGGAATTCATTCCCTGGCGGATTGTGCAACTTTATGCAGATAATCTGTCTGCTTCTATTACAAACAATTGCTGATCCTGCAATCTGATTTTTCCATCTTTCACGGCAGCCTTAACCAACTCGCTAAAGCGTGAAAATGTTTTTCCCTGATGTTGGCAGACAAAAGTTACTCCCTGATACTTGGGAAAAAGCTGCAACATTAGGTTGTTAATAAAACCTAATCCTGTACCCTTCCCTTTGCTTAATGCTGTTTTGATAGCTTCGATCAAATACTCAACAGCCTCATTGTAAGTGAGATGACACTGAACATTTTCTATTTGCTGCTGAGTTTTGGCTACTATCAAGCTAGGCAATTCATCAAGAAAGTGAAAATCACTACCTACAAGTTCTTTCAGCTTTTGTTTAACATTACCTCGCTGAGCAAAGACTATAACTTTTTTGCCACGATCTTTTAAATTGCGAACCGAGTTTACAAAGTCCCCATCTCCTGATACAAGGATAGCTGTATCGGGAGGCAGATTTCTGTAAAGATCATTAACAAAGTCAGCCATCAATTGGTTATCTGCACTATTTTTTAGAGGACAGGGAACATCAATACATTTAAAACCAAGGCTTTGCAGCTTGTTTTTTGCAGAGACTTGATCGGGACAGAGTGAATTGTAGTAGATTTTTGCGTCAATCAAGCTCCCCTCAACTTTGGCAAATTCTAGCAATTGACTACCTAGATGTTTAATTGAGTTTGCGTTCTGAAGATCGATGTAAATAGAAACTAAAGCCTGCAACTGCTCCTTCATTTGATTATGTCCTACAAAGAGGTTGACTGGACAGCCTCGACATATCACGCATCTAGCATTAATGGAACGTTGCCTGTGGATTTGGTCAAAAATGAACATCTCGGCAAAGGACAATCTGTTACCACAAAACACTGTAATTTTGTAGGGATTTGATTAGCGTCTTAGCTACAGGGTTTACATAACTGGAACGAGTTTAGTAGCAGCCCGTTGAAGGGAAATGAAACTCAATAATGTTTCGATTTTTTCAAGCTTGTATCAAGTTGCTAAAACGACATTAGACTCACATTCCGCGCAGGGAAATGGAACTCAATAATGTTTCGATTTTCTCAAACTTGTATCAACTTGTTAAAACGACATTAGACTTACTTTCCGCTCAACGGGGTGCTAGAAACTTGCCCCAGTTGTATAAACCGTGTAGCTAAGACGACTCAATCAACATTCCTTGATTTTGAATGCGATATTTAGTTTTAGCTGTGCTTTTAGGCTAGCGTTCTAATTATTGGATGTCAAGTATTAACTCAAAATAATTTTCTTACATCCTTAGACATCTCACCAAGGTTTTCGCCAACCTGACACCGATCGACCGTTCCCACATAAAAACCCTTCTCTCCCTCCCCCCGCGAACCCCTCTCCCTGCGGGCCGATCCCGCTTATCTCCGGCATTTGAACACTAAATGTAAAAATATGTTGCAAACTTTGTACTGCTGTGTTAAGTTTAGTTACATAAGGTTGAAATTAAACGAGGTTTCTGGTCATGGAAAACAAAGACGCAAAAGTTGGCTTCACTGAGTTTGCTGAAACCTGGAACGGCCGTTTGGCAATGTTGGGCTTCGTTATCGGTCTAGCTACCGAATTCCTCACCGGTCAAGGCATTCTCTCTCAAATCGGTTTGATGTAATCAGCTTAACTGCACAATAGCTGAAATTCAGGCGATTAACCCCATAATAAGTGCAAAAGCCCCCCCGCTAATAAGTCCCCTTCACTTCACACGGAGGGGGCTTTTGCATTTTTTATCCAAAAATCCCACAGATAGCACAAACAAAAATCTTTTCCGTCTCAATATTTATCGCGAGACTAACTCCAGCAAACTAAGCAATTTCTACAGAATCCAAAATCCTCAATTTAGGAGTCAAAGTCGCCATCTTCACCAAACCGTCGCGTTTGTGACTCCGCGTGCTGTTACCTAAAATCATCTCCGCCAGATCGGGCATTTCCTGCCAGCAGTGCGAGCAGAACCAATAAACGCGATTGTGGCGAGCGTGGCGGAGCAATTTAGAGGAGCAACAAGGGCAACTATTCATGATATTTTAAACCTTTTTTGAAGATATGGAGCGATAACCCAATCATTAGAGAGATTCACGAAGGCCTGCACATCTCAATTCCAGGCACAAAAATAAAAAATCTCTTTCACTCACAGCTTTGAGCGTCGCGCAAGTAGCACTTTTGGAGGCCCAACAGTAACACCACAATCAAAAGCTGAACGCTCCAAGGAGCCCAAGAGAAACCCCAAATAAAACAACCCAGCCCGGCCCAAGCCACAAGAACAAAAATATCTTGAGAGGTTTGCCAATAAACCCAGACTGCTGCCAGAGAAACTATTAGTAGCAAAATGTAAGCTGAGGGCATAGTCGTCTTCTCCCAATGTGTCTGCCAACAGTCAGGAGCGATCCCTGACGTTCTGCTTAAACATAAAACTAAAACCTGAAGAACTTATGAAGACGAGTGAGTTGTTACAAAAAGTAAAATAATCCTGCCAGCTTATATTTTCCCGATAAATCAGTAGGAATACTGAGCTCATGGTTGAGGCCGAATCAGGTTAAATGAACGCACTACCAATAGGGATTTAGGCATCCCTAATTGGTATCAATTTCACCCCAAGACCGACAGGGTTGAAACTGATACCGGACTGAGGTTTTGAGTCTTAAGCTGACACGACGAAAGGTTCGGGGCCTAAATCGCTACATATATCCTGTCCAATCGCCCCGATTCTATCTAAGGAACCATACCAAAGAAACCAAGTTTTTTTAACTCTCTTTGCCTGCAAAACTACTGCTTGAAAAGCTGCACAATTCAAGGCGCGCGATCGATCTATTCTTGCTCCCAGCCCAAAGCCTCAGCGACCTGAGCCGCCAAAAACATCGGTTCAAAAGGCTTAGCAATCACGCTCACCACCCCCAAATCAGCGAACATCCGCCTGTCCCCAGCCAGAGCCTTAGCTGTCAATAAAATTACCGGAATGTGCTGCGTAGCCTTATTAGCTTGTAACTGTAGAAAAGTAGTAGGCCCGTCTTGGTCGGGCATCATCACGTCCAATAGAATAGCATCAGGCTGTTCGGCAAGAGCCTTAGCAACCCCCTCGCGGCCCGAACTCGCTGTCAGGACTTCCCAGCCCCCCACCAGTTCAAGACTGACTTGAGCTACTTCCCGAATATCTTCCGCATCGTCAATAACCAAGATGCGCTTGGCAGTCAAAATTAACATTTTTTTAGAAATGAGAACTGATCACAGATTAGAGGCGAAATGTGAATATTTTGTAAAGCAAATTATTTTAGCCGATCAGACTTTACAGTAAATTTTCAAAACTGTATAGCAGATGTTGAAGAAAGAAGGAACAAGGAAGACCGAAGTTGCCATCGAGCGGCAGGATTTCAACTAAGAACATCCTAACCGTCTGGCGCGGTTGCTGTAAAATATCCCACCCAAAAAAGCCGCTTTTCCACCTCAAATCGCGCTTTTTGCCTGCTGTCCCCAAACTCCAGAAAAGGCTGAGATTGTTTGTCGATGACTCGATCAAACAATCTGCACAAAATCATTAACTTTGGGTACACCTGGGTAGAACTTAACTTTCAGTTGCCAGCCCCTCCCTCAGAAGTGGCAGACTTAAGAAAAAAGTGCTGCCCTCCCCCACCACGCTCTCCACCCACATCCGTCCCCCGTGCTGCTGCACGATACTGCGACAAATAGCCAGCCCCAAACCAGTACCTCCTTTCTGGCGAGAATCAGAAGCATCAACCTGTTGAAAGCGTTCAAAGACCATCTCCAGCTTGTCTGGCGGAATACCCCGCCCTTGGTCTTTCACAGCAATCACGATGTACCACGAGCTCGCAACTGGCAAGTGCGGAGGCGCGACGGCAGGCTCAGGAGACAACAAAGACGGAGACGACACCGACTTGTGGGCTGCTTTTTCTGCCAAATCCGGATTGTGGGTCAACTCCCCGCTCAGCCAAACCGTAGCGCCGGAGGGAGAAAATTTTATAGCATTACTGAGTAAATTTGTCAAGGCTTGAATTAGCCGATCGGGAACAGCTTGCAATTGCGCCCCTACAGGCTTCACCGACAGAGTAACTCCCGCCTGCTGAGCCATTCCCTGCATCTCGTCAGCCGCCTGCAACATCAGCTCCGCCACATTGCAAGTTTGTTTGATAGCAGTGCTGTAACTCGACTCCATCCGCTCTAAATCTAGGATGTCGTTGACCAAGCGCACCAAACGGTCAGTGTTAGTGACAGCAATCTCCAGCATCCGCTTAGCTTTCTGGGGGTAAGCGTCAAGCAGACCGCTATTGAGAAGGCCCAGGGCTCCGTGAATTGAGGTCATGGGTGTCCGCAGTTCGTGGCTGACAACAGAGATGAATTCATCTTTCATGCGCTCGACGGCAAGCCGCTCCGTGATATCTTTAAAAGTCACCACAGCTCCAATAATTTCGCCTTCTTCTCGCATCGGAGCGACAACGTACTCAACCGGAAAACTGCTGCCGTCTCGCCGCCAAAAAATCTCATCGGTGACGCGCCGCGCCTCTCCGTCTTCCAAGGTGGCTAAAATTTGAGAACTTACCCGGTTCGGCAGCAGTTTGCCCGCCTGCGGTGCGGCGCAGTGTGGGACAAGTTCCGACCCTGAATTGATGTCTGTTGCAGGTGACAGTTGCTTGATCGCCCTTGAGCATTCTTCCTGTGCACGGTGTAAGCTTTCATAGAGTGGTCGATCGATCAATTGCTTCGATTCGCACCCAGCCATTCTCACCGCCGCAGGATTGACAAAAGTTACTTTTCCCTCTTTGTTCAATCCGCAAATTCCTTCTCCTGCCGAGAACAAAATCATTTCTGTTTGGTGGCGGAGTTGTTCAAAGGCTTTTTCGACTCGCTTGCTGTCGCTGATGTCGCGAGAGATTGTCGAAACGCCCGTTACCGCTCCAGTCGCGTCTTTAATCGGAGAAATCGTCAGGGACACATCTATCTGTTGACCGTCTTTCCGCAAGTGTACGGTTTCGTAATGGTCGATGCTGGCTCCGGCCCTAATATTTTCCAATATTTGAGGCATTTCCTTGGGGCGTTCGGGTATGGCTAAAATCTCGATCGACTGGCCCTTGATTTCCGCAGCACAGTAGCCGTAAATCTTCTCGGCTCCTGAGTTCCAGCTCTGAATTGTCCCGGCGAGGGTTTTGCCGACGATGCCGTCGTCGGAAGACTCGACAATCGACGCCAAGCGCACGAGTTCGTCTCTAGTTTGCTTGTGTTCGGTAATGTCGCGACCCAAAATCACTATAGTTTTGCGTCTGCCGTCGGGGTGAAATACGGGTACTTTAATCACGTCGTAGATTTTCACAGTACCGTTTGAGCGGAGAATCACTTCTTCTCCCCTAGAAAGCTCACCTTTTTCCCACGCTTCTCTATCGGTCACCTCGCACGCCTGTAGTGCCTCGCGGTAAAAACTGCTGAGTTCTCCTAGTTGAGAATCTTTCAGGCCGCGGTAGTCGATTTTTTCTAGGTCGAACACTTCCAAAATCGCTTGATTTGCCTCCAGCCACCTGCCCTCGCCATCTTTGAAGCAGACAATATCTGGCATGGCATTGATCAGCGAGTTGAGATAGGAGTTTTCTCGCAGTGCCGTTTCTACCTCCGCCCGCTTGGCGATTTCCCGTTGCAGGTTTTCGTTTGCCTTTTGCAACGAGTCCTTTAACAAACTTTCTGTAAAAGTCTGTTCTTTAATTACTTCCTGAAGTCTGTGGAGTTCTAACGACTGCCACCGGCGGGCCAACAAATTCTCTACCCGCAAATGCAGTTGGGTGAGTTCGACGGGACTTACTATCAAATCGTCTATTCTGGGTTCGAGTTGTTTTGCCTGCTGCGAAAATGGCTGCTCAGCAAGAGCAGGCGTTTGGGATTGACTAACAAGCAAGAACGGTAAAAAAATCGGCTCGGCGGCAGTTTTTAATGATTCTACCAACGGCCCGATGCGATCAAAATTTGCCTCGTCGAGAATGCACAAGTCGAAAGCGATTTGGGGAATGGGAAAGTCGGAGTTGGGATTTAAAGCGCGATCGAGTACAATCACCTCATGCTCGGTGTTGAGGTGGGCGATCGGCAAATTAAGTTGTTGGTGGCGATCGACCAAGAGTAAAATGCGGCTCATTAGTTTGTTAATTTTCCCATGACTAATGATATGATGTCCGGTAAATTAACCATTATATTATGTTGTGTAGTCAAGAATTAACTCCTCTTTTTTATGAGGAATGAAGCCCTCCCTACCAACAAATTTTATAGCCTTAGATCGACCGGACGTGATCGAAATTATCAAGGCATTAGGTAGCCAGAGTAGAATCCCCAATTTAATAAAATTTGATAATTCTTTAATTGTTTGTTGGTTCAAAAAATGACTAATGACTAATGACTAATTCAGGGGGCGGGTTTATATTTATTTGGGTTGTCAGTTCTATGAAACCCGCCCCTACCGACTAATGACTAATGACTGATGACTAATGGCTTTTTACGGCATTCCGATCTGAATAAAAGCATCTTCCGGCATACAGCTAGAATAAGTCGCCCCTTCCGATAAAACCGCAATCAGCCTCACCTGCCAGTCGGGCATAATCTGCAAATCTGCCCAGGGCACTGCTACCTCCAAACATTTATCCACTCCCACTTGGGCGCGGCTAATGCGGGGCTGCCACTCATCGCCCTCTTCTGCTTCCTGAAACCAAATCGATTTTGTCAGCAAATTAATCTCTAACTGATGGTGGTATCTATAGTTTAGCGGTGCTTCGTCAGGCAAACCCGACAGCGGAATCAAACTGTTGTGCATGGTGCGATCGGGATAAAACCAGAACAAATTTAACTGCTGCGGGCAATCAATTCCCGGCCGCACCCCTACCTTGAAGTCGGCACGAATGTAAAAATTCAAGTGGTCAACCCCGTACCAAAGCCGCTGAATTGCCGAACTCCGGTGCATCGTACCTCTTGCTCCCCCAACTTCAATCCGGCCGGCTTTGTCCCAATCCTGTTCGTTGCCGATACCGTCAATCACCGGGTGAATAAAGCTCAGCGGCAGGTGGTCGCCTTGAACCTCGTGCACCTCTACTTGTCGTCGAACTTCCGGGGGGACGGGCTCGCCGAGAGCTTCGTAAATTCCCGCTACGTGTTCCCGAAATAGCTGGTCGAACATGGCATCTTGGTTCGATGTGTGGCCTTCGCCAAACCACCAGAACCAGTCGGAACCTTCGGCAGCGTAAAGCGCTTCCCAAGCTTCGGGGTTGCTTTCTTCTGTGGCCTCTGGATGGTTTGCCAGCATTTGTCTGGCGGGCCCTAATATGTCCCAAGCGCGATTTTTCGCGGGATCGCCGATCCAAGTTGTGAGGGAACCGTCCACCCAGGAACCGGTGTGCAGTTGGGCTGCGGGAATTGTTTCGGTTGCTGGGAATTTGTCGAGAAATTCCGAGACTGTGACTAATTTGATATCTGGATTGTCGCTGAGAGTTTGATAGAGGGATTCTAAGAACGGTTTGCCGTCTTGGGGATAGAATTCCCAGCAATTTTCGCCGTCTAGGGCGATCGTCACTAACCAGGGATTTTCTAAAGCTGTTTGACCGTCGGGTTGTCGGTGTTTGAGAGTTCTGCCGATCGCTTCTAAGTGTCCCACTAAATCTGATGCTGCTTTTTCCGGCTCCATCGAACCGTAGGTAAACCCGATCAAGTCGGACAATCTGTGGTCTCTAAATACTATAGCTAAATCACCGTCAGGAGTTTCTAAACGGTAAGGGCGATATAAGAATTCTGGTTCGTAGACATTCCCTGTCGCGTCGCGGTTGAAAAAGTGTTTAATTGTCCACCCCAATACTGCTTCGTCCGAGACTATCCATTTAAAGCCTTGTTTGGCAATGTAGGGCAAAATTTCCGGGCTGACTGCTTGTTCCGACGGCCACAAACCGCGCGGTTGGCAATCAAACCGATCTTCATACATTTCCCAGGCTTTTCTCAGGTGTCGGGGAATATCTTCTTCCCACTGAAACCTGTGTTGTGGCAGCGTCATGTTTGGAATAGCTATGCGGCCGCCATTAGTGTCGGCAAGCAGCGGTAAAATCGGGTGCGTGTAGGGGGTTGTGGAGACTTCCAACTGTCCCTCAGCTTGCATTTTACGGTGCTGGGGAATGATGCGAGCGAGGATTTCTTTTTGTTTTGAGTAGATGTTTTTTCTGTCTGCCAAACTAAAATTTTGTCCTTGTTTCAGCCACCCTGCAATCTCGGGGTCGTCCCAAAACAGCGGGTCAATCCAAGCTAAATTGTGCCAGGCCAGCAAGTCGCTAAAATCCTCCAATTTCCAGTTGGCCAAACACCACTGAATGCCTTTTTCCTGCCGCTGAGTGTAGAGTTGAGCGTAGCGGGGGTGTGGCTGAATCAGAGTGTGGTAATTGGCGTCAAAGAAGTGTTCTAAAATGAACTCTTGTTCTGGGCTGGTTAAAATTTCTGCTGGCTTTAATGTCACCGTCAAGTAAGGGTCTAATGCTTTGTCTGCGATGCAGTCTTCTATCTGCAAAATCAAGGACGGAACCAGGTTTACGGTTTGATGAAGTTTGGGATATTTTGCCAGCATTAGCACTAAATCCAAGTAGTCTTTGACTCCGTGCAAGCGCACCCAAGGCAGTCGGTATTGAGCCTCTGTGGAGTTAGCTGATATTCTGGATTTGTACAGCGGTTGATGTTGGTGCCAAATGAAGGCTACATAAAGGGGGTGAGACATTGAATTTAGTAATTGGTAATTGGTAATTGGTAATTGGTAATTAAATTTGGTAATTGGTAATTAGCAATTAAATTGGGTAATTGGCAACAGTCAACAGTCAACAGTCAACCCTCAACCGTCAACCGTCAACTGCCAACTACCAATTGTCAACTGACTAATTACATTACCTGTTCGACTTCGGCAATTTCTGGGATAGCCTCGCGCAGGCGACGTTCAATGCCCATTCTCAGAGTCATTGTGGAACTCGGGCAAGAGCCACAAGCTCCTTGTAGTCTCAGGTGTACCACTGGGCCGTCAATTTCTACGAGTTCGACGTTGCCACCGTCGGATATCAGGTAGGGGCGCATTTCATCGAGAACTGTTTCGACGTTATCTCTGGTTAGTGCTAGTGTCATATTTCGCCTCTGTGATGATTTCTTGCAGTTGATGAAAGTTCGATTTGACTTAAGGACAGCATTCTCAACCCGCGCGGGATTTAAGAAACCGGGTTTTTTGATAAAAGACTTAGGCACTCAGGTGAGTCCGCGGCAGTAAACCCGGTTTCTGTCACGCTGATGCTCGATCCCAATTAGCTCTCTCGTTCGATCGTAGCGTTACTTGCCGCCAAATCAAGTTGATTCTGATACGTTAACCAAAAAAACCCTTTTATTTAAGAAATTGGGTTTTTGATCGCGTTACACTACTGCTGGTTCTAGCAGTTTGACGTTGGAGTAGTTGAACTCGGTTGTTGTCAGTTGACCTTTTTCTTTTGCTCGAACTACTTGCTTTGTCATGACATAATAGTCGCCTATCTTCTCAAAGGTATCTTCAAATTCGAGTTCTTTGATGATTTCGTCTGTTTGGGGGTTGCGGAAAACGGCATCGTAGTGAGTCGCCAAAGAACCTTCGGGTGTCTCTAAGCTTTTGTGTGTGTCAATTACGAAAGCCATGCGGCCCATCACCCGGCTGACTTGACAAATTGAGAGACCTCGGATTTTATAATTCGAGCCCATTGAGTCGCCTTGCACCAAGATGTCCACAGCGTCGGTGCTGTCCTTCTCGCCCAGGGTAAAGCTATTTTTGCCGTGAGATTTTTCAAATGTCGAGCGTTTGCGGTGGGTGACAATATCGCGCATTTGGGTGTAGACGCTTTGCTGCACTTCCTCATCTTCAATGCCGCTGACTTCCACGCTCAGGTCGGGTTTGATGGAAACATGACCCGTATATACTTCGTCGCCCTGTTTGAGTTCAATATCGGCACTGTAACCGGGAAAATTGGCATCCCAGGTATAGCGGTGTTCGTAAGCAGCGCGAAACAAATCGCGAGCGTTGGCTTGCTCTGTCATAAATCCCTCTTTCTCTTGACACCCATCTAGTTTAGCTTAACCGCGAGAAGCCCCACATTCGCTGGGTAGGGGAGTTACCCGCACTCCTGGCGAGCACTTGTTGGGGGTGCTGCTGGGCTGGCAATTAGGGCGCAACAAGAATTTACTTTCTTTATCGGTTGCTATGATTTGAAAATAAAGTCACAAAATGCCTGGTTATTGAGAGCGCGATGGGTCGATCGCCAGACACCAGTCTTAGTTATGGGTTATGTTGAAAAAACTTGTGTCCGCTTTTTAGGGGTTGCACCCGCAGGCAACTATTAGATTCCCCCCTTAATAAAATGCTAGAAACTGTCTACCAACACTTAGAAACATTGCAGGAACAAGCTAGGGAATTGCCACAGCCGCAACAGGCAATTTTTACAAAAATATTGGAAGATTTATCGAATTCTCTACAGGAAATGGCAGGCAGCCGCTTGTTTGAAAGCGCCACAAATAACGCCGCAAAGCTGGTTGAACTTGAAAAAAATAATCGCCTTTTGGAACGCACTGTAGCCCAGCAAGTAGGGCAAATCAGACAGCTACGGGAGCAGTTGGAAAAACAAATCAGCCAGCATCGCAGGGACACTCAAGCATTAACTAAAAGTGAAGCAAAACTGCAAGCTATGCTGCGTAATTCTCCCGATCTAATTAGCATTGTCGGCTCCGACGGGCGAGTTCGATACCACAGCGGAGCCCTACAGCGGGTTTTGGGTTACAACCCAGAAGAAAGAATTGGCAAATTTCACGGCGAGTTAATCCATCCAGACGATTTGCTGGCTTGGCAGACGTATTTTGGTAAGTTGTTAGAAGCTCCCGGAATTGGTGGGGTAATCGAATATCGGAAACGCCACGCTGACGGTTCTTGGGTCTACATGGAGTCAATAGGTAACAGTTTGCTTTACGATTCTAGCGTGCAGGGAATTATAATTAATTCGCGGGAAATAGGGGAACGAAAACAAGCCGAAATGGCAGTCCGAGAGTCGGAAATCCACTACAGAGTTATGTCGCAAATTACTTCGGATTTTGCCTATTCTTTTAAGGGACTGCCCGACGGCAAGTTCGCCTGCGAGTGGGCGACAGAAGCTTTTGATCGCTGCACCGGTTGCGTTCCTGAAGAATTAGAATCGTTTGGTTGGTGGAACTCCGAACTCGTTCATCCCGACGACAGGGAAATGTTAATTAAACAGTTAGAAGGCTGTAATTTCAGCCGCACTGGAGCCAATGAGTATCGCATTATTAATCAAAAAGGCGAGGTGCGCTGGTTGCAGGACTACTGGCAAGTGGTGTGGGACAAAACTGCTGAACGGGTTGTCCGTTTGTGGGGCGCTTGTCAGGAAATTACCGATCGCAAGCAAGTAGAATTGAAACTGCAACTCGTTAACCAAGTTTTGCAAGCGCAGATAGCATCGGCGCCGCTGGCGATTAACTGTACCAGCAATGACGGCAATACCGTTGTTTGGAACCGCGCCGCCGAACAACTTTTTGGCTGGACTGCGGCTGAGGTTTTAGGGAAACCTTTACCAAATATTCCTGAAGGCCAAAAGCAAGATTTTTACGCGCTGCTAAAGTCTGTGTCTAATGGCAAACCGCAAAACGGTTTGGAAATATCTTTGTTGAAAAAAGACGGTAGTTCGATCAATGTTTGGCTTTGGGCGGCGCGCGTGCGAGATGCGGGCGGCCAGACTGTCGGCAGTATCAACATATTTTCTGATCTTTCAGAACGCAAGCGCATAGAGGAAGAGCGCCAAAAGCTAGCAGCGATGAAAGATATGGAGGAGCCTTTTTGGGCGCGCTATGTCAGCCCTCCAAAAACTCCGAAAAAAAAGGGCGGTGGGTAATTCTATCAAGCACAAGTTAAAAGAATTAAAAGTGCGAAAGTGCAATTTTATGCTTACCATATCCTTTCGGGTCAAATAACCTATTTGATGGGAGTCGTTCGACCGGACATAATATGATAAATACACCGAGTTACTACGTGTAGTATTTGCTATGCTGTACTGTGTAAAACTATAATTCCCTAGAAAAAATTGATGAATTAGCTACCGAATTTATTGAGGGAATCTATCGATAAAGTTTCAGGTTTTTCAGGGTAAAATTTGTTGGCACGGTAAATATTAGACTTGTTGAATACGCCACTAAAAACTTTACTGATGCCCAGATTTTTCCTGACTCCTCAAAGTGGCTAACTCTGCGTGAGTTTGGCAAGCTTCACTTAACTCAATGTAATCTAAGATATTGGAAATTACCTGAGAAAGGTGGATAGCCGAACGGTGAGCTTCTTGGATAAAATCTCTCTCCTCTATGGGATCGTCAGCTTGATCGTCTATGGTTAGTTGTAGATAGCCAATGATGTGATTTAGGGGAGTGCGGAGCTCGTGGGACGCCTTCAACAAAAATTGCTTTTTGAGTTGGGATAGTCCTTGTACTCGCTTGGTGCGCTCTTGGTAGAGGGTGGCGAGGGCGATCGCACTTCCTACTTGCTCGGCGAGTTCTTGTGCGAATTCGATCTGGCATTGAGTCCAAGGTCGATCGGTCTTACCCTTCCCCGACGATCGACCTTTGCACTGATGCAAGCTAATTATGCCGTTAGGTTGCTCTTGGTAAGCGGTAGCCACAACTAGCAGCGACTGCGGCCCAAAAGGGTCATTGGCTGCAAAGGAGTCTACTACCACCGGTTCGAGGGTGGCTAGAGCTTGAAGGAAATGAGGTGCTGCTGTCAGCGAAATTTCCATTCCCAGCATGGGTAAAAATGGTTCTTGGCAGTATTCAGCAGCTACTTTGACTTGCAGGCTAGAACTTTCATAGGGACAAAGGATACAGCGGCTCACGCCTAGTGTTTCTCCCAGAGTGTTAACTGTTTGCTGCCAGATGGTATGGAGATCCAAGGTGCGACGAATATTTCTGCCAATTTGGAGTAAAAGTTTTTGCGATTGAGCTGATATTTGCTGATTCATAGCAACCCTTTTTCTACTAGACTGGCAAAAGTTTACCACTCCGGCAACAGAGCAGGAAGTTACTGAATTTGTCAGCCTGCCGCTGTCCGACTTATGGATTACGTAATTCTACTTAAATATTGCCACAGGCAGTCAAACATTACTAAGTATTTGCGGTGTCTTTACAAGATCTTTATGATTTTCACATAGAAGGGAGAGCGTTGTATTTTCTTAAAAATCCTTGACAGTAGGGGATTGGAAAGCTGAATCAGTGCTAAAAGTAGCCATTAAGTTATTGTAAAGTTGGCGGTTTGTGGGGGTTTACTCGGAGGTGTGAGCTGCCAGCCGACAGATTAAAGATTAGCTGTTATCCGTATCCCCCTGATTTGATTTATGCCAATTCTGGGTGGGGATCGGAAGTGGCGGGGGTGATGAATATGAGTCCAAAACTCCTAAGGAGGGAGCTCGGCGACGGATAAAAGTCAAAATTGATACCTGGGTGGGCGATCGAACTGTGTTTGTAGGATAATTACAAATTATTGATGGCTTTTATTCACGAAACGGAACTCACGGATACACGAATATAGCAATTTTTAAGTGAGTAAGGTACAGTTGGGTAATTGGTAATTGGTAAAAAAGCTGGCGAGTACCTCACAAAAATTGAGAATCGCTCTAGCAGTTTTTTTTCTGCTTCCTGATTCCCTCTTGCTTCTTAATTTGTGCTGATTCCTAATTCCTTCAACGTCCCGATGACCAATTACCGATGATTAATTTTTAAATAGTGGTTCTTGATAAAGCGGCACAGTAAAAGTAACCGTCGAGCCGAGTCCTTCCCCCATACTGTAAAAATTTACTGTACCCCCCATTGCTTCTACCAGTTTTTGAGAAATAGCCAATCCCAAACCGGTGCCGCCGTATTGTCTGGTACGAGCACCGTCTACCTGAAAAAACGACTCAAATAATTTATCTTGCTTGTCGAGAGAAACCCCAATGCCAGTATCAGCAACTCGAATTTTCACCATTCCGGGGAACTGCTGGTTGTGAACAGTCACCTTTTTCTTAATAACCTCGGCACTGATGCGAATTCCCCCTTCCCCGGTAAATTTAATCGCATTGCCCGTGAGGTTCAAGATTACCTGAAGCAGGCGTTGGTAGTTGCCGTACACAATAATCTCGTCCTCCACAGGGGGTTTTTGGATTTGAAATTGCAATCGCTTTTGCTCGACTTGAACCCGTGTAAAATTCTCAACTTGTTGCAACAGTTCACCGAGTTTGACGGGAGCGAGGTCTAACTCCATTTTGCCAGCTTCGATTTTAGCGACATCCAAAATATCGTTAATCACATTGAACAAATGTACTGCTGAGCGGTAAGCTTCTTCGATAAATTGGTGCGCTTCTTCGGGGTCATCTGCCATGCCGTCCATAAGCAGTTTTAGGAAGCCGAGGATGCCGTTGAGGGGGGTGCGGAGTTCGTGAGAAGTATTAGCAAGAAATTGACTTTTAAGTTGGGAAAGAGCTACGGCTTCGGCGCGGGCCTGTTCTAATTCTTGGTAAAGTGTAGCGTGGGCGATCGCACTGCCGACTTGAGCGACTAACTCGCGGGCGAATTCGAGTTCGACTGGACTCCATTTCGGGGAACTGCCGCAGCGGTGCAAACATATCAGTGCATTGGGTTGGTCTTCATAGGAGGTAGCTGCTACGAGCACGGAATGGCGGTGGAAGGGATCGGTGGCGGGGGAGGCGTAATCGACTGCTACTGGTTTTAAGGTGGCTAAAGTTTGAATCCACCCTGGCTGTTCGGCTGCGCGCAGTTCTACTCCCAGCATAGAAGAGTAAGCTTCTTGGCGGTACTCAGCTACTACTTTAAAAGTTTTCGATTGGAGATTTTCGATTTGAGTTGGGGAAAGCGGGGGCGAGGGGTAGCTAGCTATAGACTGTTGTAATTCGGCTGCTGCTGCGGTCGATTTTGGCTGATTTTCGGAGGCAAGGAAGGGGGAGGTTTCGAGATTTTCGCTGTCTTTTTTGTAGGAACAGATGATGCAGCGACTCGCGTTTAAAACTTGACCCAAGCTGTTAACAGTTTGCTGCCAAATGGTAGCTAAATCGAGGGTTTTGTGCAGGTTTTGAGCGATTTGGGAGATGATTTTACGGTCTATTTCCGAGTAGGGAGGGAGCGATCGACCGGGGATACGGCTCGCTGGAAGCGACATTTGTTGGCGGGCGTCCAAGGGGGATGGCAAAGCTCGATAGAGCATGAATTCTGGGGAGTCGGGCCGTCTGTCTGTGGGTTTGTCAGACAGCAGCCTTCCCATAACTAAGACTTTTGTAGCTTTGCCGTTTGAGTCGATCGCCGGAGTGAGTGTCAAATCGAAGAGAAAATATTGTCCGGCGTGGCCAAATGGATAGCTGAACCGTTGCGGTACGAGGGTTTCGAGCGCCCGCCGCAGGATATCGAGATAAGGCGCAGGGGGGATGGGTTGCAGGGTTTCGCTGAAGGGGCGATCGACAATTTGTTCTGCTGTAAGGTTGTATTGCTCGGCTTTTTGCCAGTAAAAAGATAGATATCGACCAGAGGCGTCTTGGGTAAATACTAATTCTGCCCCTAACTCTTGAAAAAAAACTGTAGAGGCGAGGCTCGATCGCCGGAAATCTGTGTTAGAGTCCATCAGAGTAGGGGATGATAGTAGTTCGGATTTTGGAGTATTGAGTTTTTTATAAAGAACTCAATACTCCCCCTTGTTTGGGGCTTCTACTGTTAATTTGTGAGTTATTAATCAATTAAAAAGTTGTTGGCTTTTTAATTAAAACATTAATCGCTCAAAACTCACAATTTGCAAGAATTTTCGGCTTCTACTATTGACTTTTGAGTGATTAATGAACTCATAAAATATTAATTATTTAACTGTGAACTAAACTCAAAACTCAAAACTATTCGTTCTCAGCCGTTTTGGGTAATTTAAAGATAAAAATTAAGATTGAGGAATTAGGAATCTGCACCGATTAACGATCGAGTTTGAAAATTACGCCAAAATCTGAGGCTGCCAACAACTCAAGCCCGGGACTGGCTCACGCATTTTTTCCCTCACCTGGAATAGTTCCGAGGTTGTGATTTAGCCGAGTTCACTCGCCCCCCACCTGTAGCTTTAGCGACGAAATCTGCAGGAGAGGATCTCGCCCGCGCGATCTAAATTTCACAGCCTGCAGATTTGCGCGCGCCGTCTGGGGCGAGAGCACCTCAGTCGTTCCACTCACCGCGGGGCGGGACTGGGGGGTTGCGGCGTAAACTCAGAGCCAGCTCGTCTTCGCGGCGCTCGCCTCTGAGCCACTGCTTGATTGCTGTTTCAATGACTTTGCTGGGGTCATTAGTCAAGTGCTTAATTTGGTCGAGGAGTTCAGAATCTATATGGATAGATAGTTCCACTTTTTCTGACGAACTGTGGGAGGGTATACTTGACTGGCTCATAGTTAAAAAATCCTAGTTTTAATTCTTAAGTTTCAATTCTTTTGATGACAACCGACTGGACTAGATATTTGCAGTCCCTGATTTGCACCCCACCTTTCCTCAACCGCTTAACAGCTTTCTGTACAATGAGACAGAGAAAAGTTTTTTCCTTTTGGGTGTCCGACCGAGCCCGGACACTTGAAGGGTAATAACTGATACTCTTGAGGTTTGTCTCAGTTGTGGTTTCATCTCAATCCCCAGTAAGAGGTTGAAGTAAGCACTCTACTCTTGCTTGTGTAATCATACAACAAAAAGTATCCTTTGCCGATTAGCTCTTCGATAAAAAACATGACTAACGTCCCTGTATCTCGCATTCGTAATTTTTCGATTATTGCTCACATCGACCACGGAAAATCGACCTTGGCAGATCGCCTGTTGCAGGCGACTGGGACTGTGCAGGCACGGGAGATGAAGGAGCAGTTTTTAGACAATATGGATCTCGAACGCGAACGCGGCATTACGATCAAGCTGCAAGCGGCTCGGATGAATTACACTGCCAAGGACGGTCAGGAGTACGTGCTCAATCTGATCGACACTCCCGGACACGTGGACTTTTCTTACGAGGTGTCGCGATCGCTCGCTGCTTGCGAAGGGGCGCTGCTGGTGGTTGACGCATCTCAAGGTGTGGAAGCACAAACCCTGGCAAATGTCTATCTTGCCTTGGGAAACAATTTGGAAATTATTCCTGTTTTAAATAAAATTGACCTGCCGGGGGCAGAACCGGAACGGGTAAAAGGGGAAATTGAAGAAATTATCGGTCTGGACTGTAGCGGGGCGATTGAGGCTTCGGCTAAGGAAGGAATTGGTATAGATGAGATTTTGGAGTCGATCGTCGAATTGGTGCCGCCGCCGCAGGATACTGTGGACAAACCGCTGCGGGCGCTAATTTTTGATAGTTATTACGACCCTTATCGCGGGGTAATTGTGTATTTCCGGGTGATGGACGGAAGTGTCAAAAAGGGCGATCGAGTTTTGTTGATGGTTTCGGGTAAGGAATATGTCATCGATGAATTAGGCATCCTTTCACCGACTCAAGTTCAAGTAGACGAACTGCACGCGGGGGAAGTTGGTTATCTGGGCGCGGCAATTAAAGCAGTAGCTGATGCTCGCGTTGGCGATACGATTACTTTGGTCAAAAAGCCTGCACCGGAGCCTTGGCCGGGTTATACAGAGGCAAAGCCGATGGTTTTTTGCGGCTTGTTCCCGATCGATGCTGACCAATTTCCCGATTTGCGGGAAGCTTTAGAAAAACTCGAACTCAACGATGCGGCGCTTTCTTACGAACCGGAAACTTCGAGTGCGATGGGATTTGGTTTCCGCTGCGGTTTCTTGGGTTTGCTGCACATGGAAATTGTGCAAGAAAGACTGGAGAGAGAATACAATTTAGATTTGATTGTTACGGCTCCTTCTGTGGTTTATCAAATCACAACAATTAAAGGAGAAGTATTAACAATTGACAATCCCAGCCACTTGCCCGATCCTCAGTATCGCGAGAAAATTGAGGAACCTTATGTGCGGGTAGAAATGCTGTCGCCGGAAACTTATGTGGGCGCGCTGATGGAACTGTCTCAAAGTCGGCGGGGCATTTTTATGGATATGAAGTATCTGAGTCAAGGCAGAACTACGCTGGTTTACGAGTTGCCTTTGGCGGAGGTGGTGACTGACTTTTTCGACCAGATGAAATCGCGATCGCGCGGTTATGCGAGCATGGAGTATCACCTTATCGGTTATCGCGAAAATCCGTTGGTGAAAATGGACATTTTAATTAATGGCGATCCGGTTGATGCTTTGGCGATGATCGTACACCGGGATAAGGCTTACAATGTGGGTCGCGGATTGACGGAAAAACTCAAGGAGTTGATTCCTCGCCACCAGTTTAAGGTGCCGATTCAAGCGACAATTGGTGCGAAGGTGATTGCTTCGGAGCACATTCCGGCTTTGCGGAAGGATGTGTTGGCGAAGTGTTACGGCGGCGATATTTCGCGGAAGAAGAAGTTGCTGCAAAAGCAGGCGAAGGGTAAGAAGCGGATGAAGTCTGTGGGTACTGTGGATGTGCCGCAGGAAGCTTTTATGGCTGTGCTGAAGCTCGATCGGGATTCGTAATCTGTGTGGCTTTTTGTCAGGAACAGGCTTTTGGGTCTGTTCCACAAAGAGTCTGTTTTTTGTAGTGGTTTGCAGTCATCTAGAACAGGCAAGATGCCTGTGAAGCGAAGAGTCAATTTGATTGTGGGATGGGCATCTTGCCCGTCCCTGTGGAAGCCCAGAATAAGGCTGCAGCGTGAGTGGCGATCGCCCGCTCGCATCACAGCTTACTACAAGTTAAACAAGAATGCTTTGTTGAAACTCGCGCTGAATTTCATCTACAACTTTGCGATCGCTCAAATCGCGATGCCACCAGTGGCTACAGCCATCTTGACAATATTTGCAGTACCTGCGCGCATCGGCAATTGCCAATAAACTCATTAACAGGAAAAAGGTTTTGATAGATTCTGAGGGCGGCAGTTTCAAAAGCTTTGCCATTTGTTCTTTTAATCGCCCTCTACTCAGCAACACACAAGGGGTGTAAGTTGGGCGAAGTTTTGATTTGGCAATAGCTAGGGAAACATCTTCTTCTCGCGCCCCTGCTTGGAGGGTCATGTATGATAGCCGCTGCAATATTTCCTGCTGGTATTCGGTTGGGAAGCTTAAAAACCAGTTTTTTGCATCTTCGTGGCTAATTAATTCTTGTTGAATTTGATTGATTCTAATTTCATCGGCTAGATTCATTTGCCTCTCCTAAGTCTGGCTCAAATATAACGTGAGGTTCTCCTGAGATGAGGGAGCCAGTAAAAATATCGATTCCCGTTTCTCGACCTGAACTATTAATTTCGCCGCCACTTGTACCGCGAGGGACGGAACTGCGAGCGGAATGCCGCTGGCGAGAGTTACCTAACATTATATAGTCCCAGTCAGAAGTTGGCCTACTTGTCCCGTTTGCTCGACTGCCAAGAACTATGATGGTTTGTTTTGTGCGATCGGCTGCATTCTGAATTCTCCTGGCATCTTCTGGAGATATGGCTGCTTCTTGCCATGTTTTTACACCTCTCATTTAATGAATATTAGCATTGCAGTAGGCGAGTTTTTTCGCACTTCTCGATTTAAAAATTAATCACGATAAATCAAGTTTTAGTTTCAGTCATCTGTTGATTTGAGCTTGCCGGGTGCTTTTGCTTGGTCGATCGCCTCTTGAATCAGAAGGTAGACAAAGTTGGAGATCGATCACTTTTCGAGATCGCACAACTTTTCGAGATCCTTTTTAGCCTGTGTTGGCAAAACCACTGAAATCCTCTCGCTGTCGCTCATGCCCTGCAATCTGTTGGAAGTTTCCCTTATTGTGCCACCTCGCCCGTCCAGCTTGCAATGGGCGATCGTCGGTCGCTATCCCAGCCGATCGCACTTTTGGAGCTTAAGGGCGATCGCACTGTGGCATAATAAAGTTTAGTTTTCAGAGCGAGAATTTATCAAATAGAATTAGGAACAATATGACAGCGCAGCCAGACTGCTCGATAATGCGCCGATAAAGTTCTAAGATTTCTGTTAAAGTTAGATAGCGCATTACGCGAGCTTTTGGTAAAGTTCAGCATTCTTTTTGAGGACGTATTCCATAGCATTTTGGAACGATGTTTCTGGTAGTGCCATCAAGTTTTCAGCGCCGGCAAGCAGTAATGCTTCTAGGGAAACGCCGAGGATATTGGCGGTTTCTTGGAGCTTTTGCAGGCGATCGTCTGGAATTGTGATGGTAATCGTTTGCATTATGTTTGTGGCTGTGACGATACTCTGAGTTTAGCACGTCAACTGTCTGAGTAGGAGTTAGGGTTTTTGAAAGGGCGATCGCACTTTTGGAGCAAAAGGCAGATCGCCTTTTTGCAAATAAACTATCAGAGATTACTCATCACCATCATCATCATCATCTTGAACTACCTTACTGCTTAAAAGTGCGAAAATCGCACCCACACCCATATTCCAAGTGCTATTGCAAGTCTCAAAAATGCGAACTTGTTGGGGAGATGGCCGATCTTCGGTACTAATCCAGAAAGACACGCCTCCAGAAAGTGATGTAAAAAAGATAACAGTGGCGAAGACGTACTGGAAAGGAGAGGGAGATTGAGGAGGAGTGTTTTTACGAGTCATTTTAGTAGATTTGGGTTTAGCAGGTGTCATATTTGGTTTAGCTTTCATAATTGCTACTTTCTTATTGGATATGTTTTAATCTTAAAGGGGAAAAGCTTGAAAGTCAGCCTGTGTATAGGTTTCACTTAGTATGAGTTTGATATGCGTTTAAGATGCGTTTGGTTTGCGATCGCTTGCTACAATACTTAAAAGGTTTGTAATTTGGCTATGCCACAACCAACGCTCAAAGCATCCCAGGCAGGAATCGAAAAAGCAAAAACAGCTCTCAAACGTAAAGGCTGGAGGCCCGAAGACTTAGCAGCTAATGTTAAGAGGGGAGGAACTATAGGCATCAGCCTTCAAACAGTTAACAAGTTTTTGGCTAACAAGAAGGGTGTCAATACCGACTATTTTATTGCAATTTGCACAGCTTTAGAATTGCATTGGCCAGACATTGAAAAGCTCGATGAAGAGCCAATAAATATTAACTATAATAATCCATTTATTCCCAAACATGGCAAGATAGACGAGCCGCGATTTTTCTTTGGCAGAGAAAGGGAAATTCGGCGGGTATTCGAGACGCTGAATAGTGGCAGTAGCGTAGCAATCATTGGCGAAAGAGCGATCGGCAAAAGTTCTGTGCTACAAGCCATTTACCGAGAAGCCCCAAATCAACTCCATCATCCGCGCCAACCCATTTACCTCGATTTAAAAAATGTTTGCGATGAAGATGACTTTTACGGTGCTTTATGCGACAAAGCGGGTATCGAGACAGCGAAGGGATATTTACTAGAACGGACTTTAGAATCGCACCGATTGCTGTTGCTTTTAGATGAAGTCGAGAAAATGACCTGGGATGGATTTACTAACCAAGTACGCGGCCAACTGCGGGGTTTGGCTGAGGGAAATAACGCACCTTTGCGTCTAGTTGTCGCCGCCTGCACCTCTCTCGATACCCTGTTTCCTGACAGTCAAGACAGAAATATGACATCTCCTTTTAAAGGGATTTGTATTGAGGAAAATCTGACGCAATGGGATGAAAGAATCAGCCGCGAATTTATTGTTAGTCGCCTCCAGGCTTCCTGGTTAACACCTATTGCTCAGCCCGTGAATTTTACAGAGAAAGAAATTACGGGGTTAATTGCGGAAAGTGGCGGCTATCCTCAGAAATTGATGCAGTTATGCTATCAAACTTATGCTGGTTATATCAACTAGGACTTACACATGGGGGCCCAGAAACCGGGTTTTTTACGAAAATATTTCGTTAGAGAATCGCAGATTCGGTAAAAAACCCGGTTTCTCACCACCCGTGCGTAAGTCCTGTTTATTCATCCCCACTTATTTATGAGTCAAAACGATCGCCCTGTTCCTCGGTTAGATTTAGCTCCCAAACTAAAGCGTCATCTTTCTTTGTGGAATCCTTTAGATTACCTGCGATTGTTATATTGGGTGTTTTTCTTTCCTCAAGCTGTGCGGTGGTATGACTCTAGTTTTGGGGGTGAATCTAATTTAAAAGACGCCAAAACCTGGCGAGAAAAGTGGGAGTGGTTGCGTCAAAATTCCGTCCAGAGTCAGTTAATTCTACAAGCCTTGATGTTAATCATTGTTATCCCCGTAGGATTAAGTAGATTTTTCGAGGAAATAGGCATTTCTATCTATTGGTTCGGCGTGACGGTGGGCGTGGCGTCGGGCGTGGCGATCGGCGTGACGGTCGACGTGGCGTCGGGCGTGGCGTTGGGCGTGGTGTATGGCGTGGCGTTGGGCGTGGTGCCGCGCGTGGCGTTGGGCGTGGCGTTGCGCGTGGCGGCGCTCGACTTGGGCGAGGCGTTCGACGTGACGGTGGGCGTGGCGTCGGGCGTGGCCTTGGGCGTGGCGTTCGGCGTGGGGTCGGGCGTGGCCTTGGGCGTGGCGTTCGGCGTGGCGTTGGGCGTGGGGTCGGGCGTGGCGTCGCGCGTGGCGTCGCGCGTGGCGTTGGGCGTGGCCTTGGGCGTGGCGTTGGGCGTGGCCTTGGGCGTGGCCTTGGGCGTGGCCTTGGGCGTGGCGTTCGGCGTGGCGTTCGGCGTGGCGTTCGGCGTGGAGATCGCACGTCCTGAAAATTGGCTTTTCGCTTTACCGTTCACCCTACTCCAGCGTCAACAGCAAAATAGACAATTTCCTCACATTACACCACTTCCCCTTCCCTACCTATTTTTTCAAATAGCTAATTGGCTGAGGCGGGATTGGGAAACAGGATTGCACAACATTAACCAACTACTACTATTTACCCTTCAGTTTATCCCTGTTGTTAAAGCTGTAAATCGTGTACTCGCAGAGACACCAAAAGACCAACTCATCTATCGCGTCGCTCAATTATCAGAAGATCCTTATGATTGGAAGTTGGTGCGTTTTGCCTCAGCTTCTCTAAATCAAGTAATGAAGTCAGAAGCAGTAGCAGGTTTTTTCATCACCGCACCTTGGCGACAACAAATTCAAGCTCGTTTTCAAACAGAAATTCGTTTAAATACTCCTGCCCGTGCCTCTGCCGCTGGTTTTTGGTATCTCCACGAGCAAAAACCAGACAAAGCCACAGAAGCTTTCGCTGTAGTGCGAGATCTGCTTTATGGAGACGAGATGTTTACCTTAGCGCAGATTCTCACAGGTTTTCACCAAACAGCAGAACTAGCTGAGATTGCTTCCCTGAAACTGCCTGCTTCCCCCAATCCACCTCTGCTGCGTGAGACTACTTGGAAAGCAATTGCCTCTCTACGGCGGGTAATTGCCGATGTTCAAGTCGTCCAGAATAGCCTATCTCGTTCTGCCCGTTCCCTTGCCCTCAACCGAGCATTAGGTGAGCTTGAAACTCTCCTCGATCGTCCAGATATTATACCACAATCTGAACGAATTTTAACTATTCAAACTGCCCAAAAATGGCAACAAATATTACTGCAAGTGACCGGGAAAATCGGAGATATTTCGATTACTCAACCAGTCAGTATCCCCTATATAATTGGCGATCCAGTCCAAGGCAATCTATTTGTCGGCCGCGAAGACATCATCAGACAGCTAGAGGAGTTGTGGGTAAAAGGCAATCAGCTTCAATCTGTGGCTCTCTACGGTCATCGGCGGATGGGAAAAACTTCGATTTTGTTGAATGCTAGCAACTGCTTAGGCTCAAAAGTACAGGTGGCTTATGTCAATTTGCTGCGCGTAGGAGATTGCTCTCAAGGAGCCGGCGAACTGCTAATATTCATCACCGATGCCATTGCCAAAACAGTCAAGATTGCACCTCCTGCCGATCGCGATTTACTCGATTTACCCTATCTCACTTTTGGACGCTACATCGAACAAGTAATAGCAAATATAGAAAGTGGATTAATCATTGCTTTAGATGAGTTTGAAAAGATTGAAGAATTGATAGACGCTGGGAACATCAATCAAGATTTTATCGGTTTTTTGCGAGGGATGGTGCAAATGAGTTCTAAAGTAGCCTTTGCTTTTGCCGGATTGCACACCTTGGATGAAATGACCCAGGATTATTTCAATCCTTTTTTTGCTAGCATTATCCCCATCCGAGTAGGTTTCCTGAGTCAAGGTGCAACTCGCCAAGTTTTAGCCAATCCCGATGATGATTTTCTCCTCGACTACAAACCAGAAGCCCTCGATCGCATTTACGAACTAACTCACGGCCAACCCTACCTCACGCAATTGGTAGGATTTCTGTTAGTCCGCCTCTACAACGACCAAGTATTTGAAATCGGACGCCCCCGCGATCCAATGTTTACACTAGAAGACGTAGCAACTGTCATCAATGACACAGAATTCTTCACCCGAGGTCGCTACTATTTTACAGGAGTGTGGGGTCAAGCAACGCAAGGCGCATCGGGACAACAGGAGATTTTAAAAGCCTTAGCACCTCACTTAGAAGGAATGAATCTCGACAGGCTGAGTCAAGAAACAGGGATGGATGAGACAAGTTTACAGGAAGCACTAAAAACTCTCGAACGGCACGATGTGGTTCGAGAAATTGATGGTTGCTACTGTATTACTGTCGAACTATTTCGCCGCTGGGTTGAGATGTCATGGAAAGGGAAGGGATAGTTAGTTATCCCTTTGAGTATTCCGCGCTTGAAACCAATCGTACACAAACTCTTGTCCCTGCAGAGGGGGACTAAGAGAAAAGCTATCAAATTAATATTACTATTATGCCAAATATTTACATTATTGGCGGCCCTAACGATTCAAGTAAAACTATAGTGCTCCTGAAATTATTACCTAATTTTTTAGATCGACATAATTTCTCTCATATTGCTTTTCAGATAAATCGACCCTGGTTTTTTCAAATAAGCCAGTGAAGCGCAGCTATCCCCTAGCGCATCGCCCAACCTCAGACCGAAGTCATCAAATAACCAATAACCACTAACAAATAACCTAACTAATGTCAAGAGTGTTTTTTCGGAAATATTAAAGCTTAAATAAAAATTGCTACCGACATTTGCGAATTATAGCACTTTGTTCCAAGTATTTGAAAATGCTAAGTTAATTAAAGATTTTATAAAAGTGACGCATAAGTCTTTACATTGTCGATCGCAATTTTGTTATTCTATTAGAAAGTTTCATTCTAGCGACTGAATTTTTGTACCACAGTCCTACCCCTAAACAGAACGGCAGTTTCCACAATGAGAATTTTAGTCACAGGCGGTGCAGGTTTCCTCGGTTCTCACCTAATTGATCGCTTAATGGCCCAAGGACATGAGGTAGTCTGCCTGGATAATTTTTACACCGGGACTAAACGCAATATCCTCAAATGGCTGGACAACCCGTATTTTGAGCTGATCCGCCACGACATCACGGAACCGATTCGGTTAGAGGTAGATCAGATTTACCATCTGGCTTGTCCCGCTTCCCCAATACACTATCAGTACAACCCTGTCAAGACAATTAAAACAAACGTCATCGGCACGATGAATATGTTGGGATTGGCCAAACGGGTAAAAGCAAGATTCTTTCTCGCTTCCACTTCCGAAGTGTACGGAGATCCTGACGTTCATCCACAAACAGAAGATTATCGTGGCAACGTTAATTGTATCGGGATCAGATCGTGTTATGACGAAGGGAAGCGAGTAGCTGAAACCTTATCTTTTGATTACCATCGTCAAAATGGGGTAGACATTCGAGTTGTGCGAATATTCAATACCTACGGCCCCCGGATGTTGGAAAATGACGGTAGAGTAGTGAGCAATTTTATTGCTCAAGCTTTGCGGAATCAACCGCTGACTGTGTACGGCGACGGCTCCCAAACCAGGAGTTTTTGCTACGTTTCTGATTTGGTGGAAGGATTTATTCGTTTGATGAATAGCGACCAAATCGGACCGATGAATTTGGGAAATCCTGGCGAATACACTATATTGGAACTGGCACAAAAAATTCAAAACACGATTAATCCAGGGGCAGAAATTATTTTTAAACCGCTGCCGGAAGACGATCCAAAACAGCGACAACCGGATATTACTCGTGCTAAAAATTGGTTGGGGTGGGAGCCAACTGTGCCGCTCGATCAAGGTTTAGAGTTGACTATAAAGGATTTTCGCGATCGCATAGAGGGAAACCAAAAGTAGAGACTGGGAGAGAGGGAGACTGGGAGAGTGGGGGAGAGAAAAAATCTTCCTTATTCCCAATTCCCAATTCTCGATTTGCGATTACCAATTCCTATCTGATTTTTTTACTAACTTTGAGGACATTTGTATGCATGTTTGCGTCATCGGTACAGGATATGTTGGCTTAGTCACCGGCACTTGTTTGGCCCACATCGGCCACCACGTGATTTGCGTAGACAACAACGAAGAAAAAGTAAAATTAATGAAGTCTGGACAGTCGCCTATTTTTGAACCTGGACTGTCTGAATTAATGTCCTCTGCATCTGCGTCGGGCAATCTAGAATTTACTTCGGATTTAGCAGCCGGAGTGGCTCACGGGGACATTTTGTTTATTGCCGTGGGGACGCCTCCTTTGCCTACTGGGGAAAGCGATACTCGCTACGTGGAAGCGGTTGCTCGTGGAATTGGAGCTCACCTCGACGGCGATTATAAAGTAATTGTCAATAAATCTACGGTTCCCATCGGTTCCGGGGACTGGGTGCGGAGGATTGTCCTCGACGGTTTGGCGGAACGTCAAAAAGCTCAAACCAATGATGCGGCTACGGGTGAGGAAGTAGCAGCAAAAAAAGGTGTGGTATTTGATGTGGTTAGCAACCCGGAGTTTTTGCGGGAGGGCTGTGCTGTTTTCGATACTTTTAATCCCGATCGCATTGTTCTCGGCAGCAACTCTCGGCGGGCTATGGATATGATGCTACAGTTATACCGGCCGATTGTCGATCGCAAGTTTGCAGAAAATCCGTCTTTGCCGGAGGTTCCTGTGGTGATGACTGATATCAGTTCAGCGGAGATGATTAAGTACGCAGCTAATGCTTTTTTGGCTACGAAGATTAGCTTTATTAATGAAGTTGCTAATATTTGCGATCGGGTTGGTGCAGATGTTAGTCAAGTTGCCCGAGGTATCGGTTTAGATTCACGGATTGGCAACAAGTTTTTGCAAGCTGGCATTGGTTGGGGCGGTTCTTGTTTCCCCAAAGATGTCTCAGCTTTAGTTCACACTGCTGACGATTACGGCTACGAGGCACATTTGCTGAAAGCGGCAGTGGAAGTTAACGAACGCCAGCGGTTCATTGCTATTGAAAAGTTGCAGCACGTTTTGAAGATTCTCAAAGGTAAAACTGTCGGACTTTTGGGTTTGACTTTCAAGCCGGATACTGACGATTTGCGGGATGCTCCAGCGCTGATTTTAATCGAGAATTTGAATCGGTTGGGAGCGAAAGTTAAAGCTTACGATCCCATCGTTTCTCAAACTGGGATGCGTCACGGTTTGTCGGGAGTTTTGGTAGAAACTGACCCGGAAAGGTTGGCAGACGGTTGCGATGCTTTGGTGTTGGTGACGGACTGGGAACAGTTTCGCAATTTAGATTACGATAAAATGGCGAAGTTGATGAATCATCCAGTGATGATTGATGGCCGCAATTTCTTAGACAAGAAGGCTTTAGAAGCGGCTGGTTTCCAATATGTGGGGATTGGAAGGTAAAGAAGAGTTTTGAGTAGAATCTCTATTTCGTAGGGTGCGCCGAAGCGCACCTTACATTTATCTTGCTGGTGGCCAACAATCGCGGGTTTACTCGCGCCGACTGCTTTAAAAATTTTCCATCAAGGTTTTTTCTTGAGCGTAAACATCTCGTAGCTGTTGCAGCGCTGAGGCAGAAATTACCGATTTAACTGTAGCAACTAATTTACCCCATTCAAGCAAGCTGTCCACTGAAACAGCCGTTTTGAAGTTGTACGTATAGAATTTAGTCCAAAAATCTGGTGCTTGTGTCCGTTTCCAGCGTTTGTACCAGGCGACAAAATCTTGAGCACAGGGCGGTTTTACTTCTAAGATTGGGGGGAAATCAGCGTAGCTGACAAATCGACTGAGGCCTTTGGCATGAACATACACCACGTTGTGGCAGCAATCGATCCGGTATATCTGTTCAGGTGAGATGTTGAACAGGAGTGCCACTGTTTCTTCGGTGACAAATCTAGATCGCGGATTGACGATCGACGATTTGTGAATAATTTTTGATGCGCCGATCGCTGACGATCTTAGCTGATTTTCTGATATCATTGTAGTTGCATCTGGTGGTGGTAGCTAAATCTATCTCTGCTAAGTGCGATCGACAGAAATTATCTGTCGGGATTAATTTTAACTGGCGATCGTCTTTAGTTTGCAGACCGGGGGCGATCGCTTTTTGATATATTATACTAAATCCAAAATTTTGTAAATAGTGAATATGAGCAAAGGCTTAGTCAGATTGCGGGTTCGAGAGTTGGCTGCCGAGAAGGGATGGACGCTCAAGGAAGTTGCGGAGCGATCGGGCGTGGGCTACAGTACGATTAGCAATTATGCTCGTTCTCAGGGGATGGCAATGGTTGACTTTGCAGCAGTTCACAAGCTGGCTCGCACTTTTGATGTGATGATTGAAGATTTCGTGGTAATCCTAGAAAAATAGTTGAAAGTTTTACCTAAATTCAATGTTTTAGCGATCGACTAAAAGCAGATGCGAACAAATAGTTTAACCTGCGATACTAATTCACAGATGCGATCAACAGAGCCTCCCAAAGACTCCCTCAAACCATGCCCAAGCCAAAAAAGACCCCCGCCAAAACCTACACTGAAATCAACCTCAGCGATCCTCAATACTACTTCAACCGAGAACAAAGCTGGCTAGAATTCAACAACCGCGTGCTCCACGAAGCCCTCGACCCCCGCACGCCCCTTTTAGAAAGACTCAAATTTCTCGCTATTTTTAGCTCCAACCTAGACGAATATTTTATGGTGCGCGTGGGCGCCCTCAAACAACAAGTACACGCAAAAGTCAGCAAATTAACCTCCGACGGCCGCACCCCCCAACAACAGCTAGATGCCCTGAACAAGCGGCTTTTGCCGATGGTTACTCAGCAGCACTCGTATTTTGAGCAAACCCTGCGGCCGAAACTAGCAGCAAGCGAAATCTACATTCTCGACTACATAGACCTCAATCAAGAACAGCGCAATTACTTGCACCGCTACTTCAAAGAACAAGTATTTCCCGTACTCACTCCCCTAGCAGTTGACCCCAGCCACCCATTCCCCTACCTTTCCAATCTCAGCCTCAATTTAGCAGTAGTAGTCAGGGACCCCGACACCCGGGAAGAATTGTTTGCCCGCGTCAAAGTACCGCAGGTTTTGCCGAGGTTTGTGCCGCTGCCGGGGGATTTGCAGTGGCAGCAGAGGGGCAAATCTCCTGTTTGGACTGGCGTGCCCCTAGAACAGGTGATTGCCCACAATTTAGAAGCTTTGTTTCCGGGGATGGACGTAGAGGAATATCACCCGTTCCGCATTACTCGCAATTCCGATTTGACGGTGGAGGAAGATGAGGCAGAGGATTTGCTGCTGGCAATAGAACAGGAGCTCCGCAAGCGCCGGTTTGGAGGTTCTGCGGTGCGGATGGAAATTCAAGCGATTATGCCGCCTGCGCTGCGAGATATGCTCATGGAGGAGCTGGATCTCGGTGAGCAAGATGTTTACGTCGTAGAGGGGCTGCTAGGCCTCAAGGATTTGATGTCTTTTGTGGGGCTGCCGGTGCCGGAACTGAAAGACCCTCCTTGGACTCCGGTTGTGCCACCGCGATTGCGGAACTCGGAATCGGCAAGGATTTTAGACAAATCGAGGTTGGATGCTGAAGAGGGCGAGGATATTTTCACCACCATCCGGCAGGGGGATTTGATGCTGCACCATCCCTATCACTCGTTTGCTGCGACGGTACAGCGGTTTATTACTGAGGCGGCGCACGATCGCTCCGTGTTAGCGATTAAGATGACTTTATACCGCACTTCGGGTGATTCGCCCATCGTCAGCGCCTTAATTCAAGCAGCGGAAAACGGCAAGCAGGTAGCGGTTTTAGTAGAGCTCAAAGCTAGGTTTGACGAAGAAAATAATATTAATTGGGCTCGCAAGTTAGAACAAGCGGGAGTCCACGTAGTTTACGGTTTGGTGGGACTCAAAACCCACACCAAAATTGTGATGGTAGTGCGTCGCGAGGAAGGGTATATCCGCCGCTATGTCCACATCGGCACCGGCAATTACAATCCCAAAACAGCCGGACTCTATACCGATGTGGGTTTGTTGAGTTGTCGCGAGGATTTGGGTTCGGATTTGACGGATTTGTTTAATTATTTGACTGGTTATTCGCGACAGGTATCTTATCGCAAATTATTGGTAGCGCCGGTCAATATGCGCGATCGATTTTTAGCTTTAATCCGGCGCGAGGCCGAATTCTGCCGCTTGCAGGCCGAAGGCGGTATCGGTAGCTGCGGCCGCATTGTCGCTAAAATGAACGCTTTAGTTGACCCTCAAATCATTGTTGCTTTGTACGAAGCTTCACAAGCGGGAGTTAAAATTGATTTGATTATTCGGGGGATTTGCTGTTTGCGTCCCGGCGTTGAGGGTGTTAGCGAAAATATCAGAGTTATCAGTATTATCGGTCGCTTTTTAGAGCATTCTCGGATGTTTTATTTTTTCAACGGTGGCGACGAAGAGGTGTATATTGGTTCTGCAGATTGGATGCAGCGCAATCTCACAAGACGGGTTGAGGCGATAGTTCAAGTAGAAGATCCGACAATTGCCAAGGAATTGCAAGAAATTTTGGGAGTAATGCTGGCGGACAACCGCCAAGCTTGGGATTTGCAGTCTGGGGGACACTACTCTCAGCGGCGGCCGCCTGCTAATTGCCCGGAAGTGAGTTCTCAACAAATTTTGATGGATATGGTGATGAATTAATCATTAGGAATGGGGCATGGCGCATGGGGAATTGGTTATTAGCTATCTGTTATTGGTTATTAGCTATTAGTTAACAGTCAACAATGCCCCATGCCCCATTCCCCATGCCCTATTCCCAATGACCCTAACTGTTAAAAGTACGCTTGAATTCTTCTAAGAGATCGTCAATTTCTTCGATCGCCTGACTCACATCTATTCTCAGGGCTCCCAAGTCCGATCGATCTAACAGCCGCACGAGGGATTCCCGCTTGACTTCGATCTCTGCTACGCGCTCTTTGATTGTTTGTGCATCCATGGTTTTTTGCCTTTGCTACTATTAACAAAAATATTTGACATTCCCCTCTGCGAACAGACGGAGATTCTTAATTCACCGACCTACCTTTTTGGGCAAATCCTTCACTGTTTTTATAGGGGAAGTGATGAACCTGCTCAGGGTTTTTGAGTCTGTGTTATAGTTTGATTGTACATCAAAACCTCAGCCAAACTCCAGCCAAATTTTAGCGCAAAAAAGGCGGACGTTTGGTATCTGCAGGTTTATTTTTCATCATTCCAGCTAAAAATCGCTTCAGGGCCTTCTCCCGGTTTTTCATAAAAGCAGCCCAAAATCCCGGTTGATATTCATCCATCGTCTTGGCTAGGGCCCAGACATCGATCGCTAAGATATTATAAAGCCTTTCATCTTCGCGTTTGAGCGAGTTAATCTGCTCCAGAACCGCCTTGTTTGCTCCAGCAGTTTGTTTGTCTTCGTCTTTAATCATGTCCGAAAAATGGTTGAAAGGGCAAGAGTGTCGATCGCGATCGCCACTCTGTATACTTTGATGATACTGCCGATCTCGATTGCCTTCTGGAACCAACGCCGCGCAATTAACACGGATATTTACCGATGGCGTGCCCGGGCGAGTCCGGCAGGATAAGCTTCTGAACCTAGAGACAAGACTGTGGATGCACACCGCTCCCGCGCTCATAGATGCTAGCAGTTTTTGCAGGTCTTTTGGCAAAAAAACTAAATTTATTCAAGACTTTTTGACAGATAATAATTAAAGTATATTATTTCTGTCCGACTACTTACCTCACTAATATGTTACGCAAAATTTCTTTAGCAAACCTAGCCTTAGTTGTTGGCGGTATTATAGCAGCAGTCGGTTTCGGAGCCTACTTCACAGACAGACCTACCCTAAACCTAGCCGGTTTTTTTTATGGAATTCCGCTGTTGCTGGGAGGTTTGGCCCTGAAAGCGGCCGAACTCGAACCAGTTGATTTCACCGAACCTACCTCTGCTGAAGTTCTCCTCCTGCGAGAAAGTCAGGCCACAGATACTCAAAACCAAGTCCGCAAAGATGTCACTCGATTTCGCTACGGCCAACCCGCGCACTTAGATGATGCTTTGGAGCGCCTGGGCCTGGCTCCGACAGACGAGGAACGGCCCCTCCTGCAAGGGTTGCGGGAAGTTGATGTTGATGGTGCTTATGGGTTAATTCTAGAGTTTTATTCGCCGCTAATGCCGATCGAAGTCTGGGAAGAAAAGCAAGACAAAATAGCTACTTTTTTTGGACCAGGTTTGCGCGCCCAAGTCAGTAAAAAGACTGGTGACAAAATTGAAGTGGCTCTAATTAAAAATACTCAAGCTTAAAGTAGTCTTAAGTTTTGAGTGCGTGAATTTTGAAGTCATCAATAAAACATTAATCCTGCATCAGCTTAGATACTGATTTTAGCGGCAGCTTGAAACCTGTCGCTATCAACATCAACTAAATCCGCAATTGGGCGATCGCGCAAATTAGATTTTCCTTAATTACAATAATAGTTGAGAACCGATCGGCAATCTTAAATCAGGAGAAGCACAAATGGTTTCATCCGAGAGTAGGATAGGTATTATGGCCGCCAGAGCATCAGGGTTTGTCAGTTGCAGTTAAACAAGCGTCGAAGTCGATGATACCAGTCTCAGTTGCAAATAATCCTGGCTCAGTCTTGAGTAGGATAAATGAGCAGGTTAAATCCGCCAAACTAAATTATTGACAACAATCTATAGGGAAAACAGGGATACGCCTATGTCAGAGAACAAAGTTTCCATCACCGCCAAAGTACCTTTAACTGCTCAACAGCAGTGGGAGACTCTCATGGCTCATCACTGCGGACGTTGGCAAGGGTATTGGTTAGATATGATGTCACAGGGCAGGTTCTCGATATTCTTGATTCTGTACGGAGCTTCATTCCTTCTGACGATCGGCAAACAGTCACCCATTCCACCGACTTCAGGAGTCGGATGACAGAAACAGTAACGCAGAAACAATGGGTTTTGACCTTGGGTAATCCGCTGATTATCCATCCGTTTGCTCCAGAGGCTTATCTGCTTTTTAATCCCCATTCTTCTGACACAATGGTTGGGCCGGATCGAACGGGTTCAAGCTTCTATTTTGAGCATTACATCCTGGCATCAGGAAAAAGAACAAGTGCGGCGGCGATCTACCACAAGGATGCCGCCAATAGCTCTCAGCCTAACCTGTTTTCATTGTTTAGAGAGAGCAAAGAAGAGGCAACGGAACCTTGGTGGTCCCAACAAACTCACTGTAGGATCGATCGAGTCAACGACCTCAAGCTTCCTGCTTAAACCACAGGCGGAACCTATGTTTCATTGGATGAGATGGCTCAACTGCCAGTTCCTCCTCAACCGAGTGAAATACAAGGCGATTTTCTACACATCCAATTTCCCGATGCCATAGAGGTTGTGCTTTCGAGCGATCGATTCAAGACTCCCTATTATGCCTCCATGAGTTGGACCCCAGATACCAATGATACACAGCGAAGCTGTACTTTAATCTACGAACAACCCGAGCAAAAGGCTGATGTATTCGCCATTTAACAGCCTCAAATTTCCACTTCTGGATGAATGAGCTTGTATCCTTCTGCTTTGAGCTTCTGATTCGATATGCGCCGATTATTCGATCGCTTTGTTGTATCTGACCCATCCCATTCCACTTCAGGTAATTCGTAGCGATCGCAGAGTTGTTTAAACAATTCACGAGCAGTAATGGGAACATCATTCACTACGTTATAAACTCCTTCTAATTGACGAGCGAGCGCCAACTCACTTGCTGATACAATGTCGTCCAGATGAATCCAGTTCGTAAAATGATTGCCTGTGCCTGGGCGAGTAGTGCCGGCAAGCCCACTTAACCGTTTCTTGAACTCGCGATCGGGTCCATAAATGGCTGCAAGGCGAAAGATACATACTTTCAAATCAGGGCTGGATGCTGATAGCAAAACTTGCTCTGTCTCATGTAAAATCTCTCCATGTCTGTCAGTTGGTGCCACAGGTGAAAGTTCACTAACCCAGGCTCCATTACTATTGCCATACACCCCAGAACTACTGGTATATATGAGTTGTTTTATGTTTGGAAAATGCTTCAAGGCAAGGACAAGGTTGTTGGCCGTATGCAGGTATGTCTCCTCGTACATATCGGCATCTACTTGTTGGTTTGCTGTAGGAGCGAGACTAAGGAAGATCACATCTTGATTTTGCAAGATCGTCTGTAATGTCTCTTCATCGCAGCGCTTCAGGACGATCGCCTGGTTGGCAACTTTCTGTAACTCCTCAAGGCGGTCTTGCGTTGTCGTCGTTGCAGTAATTACGTGACCCAGGTTCCGCCAATGCTGGGCAACGGCACTTCCAACATAGCCACAACCAATAATTATAGCGTTCATCCGTTTTTTTAACTTCTGATATAGAAGGCTCTAGAGGGCATCCAAGATAACAATATATCAAAGTTACAAAACTTTATGCACTGTTTTATGGGATTTGCATTCTGGGCATTTCCTGCTACTTTTTCTCCCGATCATCCCTCTATTATGCAACGCCGAGTTAATCAGCATTAACAAACAACCGGGAACGAGTAATAAAACGCTCTCCATCCGGCCCTTCCAGGGAAAAATCGCTGCCTCCGGGCCCCGATGCCACGTCTATAATTAACTGCGTGTGCTGCCAATATTTGTATTGCTGCGCTGCAATATAAAAGGGACAACCGCCTATTTCGCCCAGCAATACGTCACCATCACCGATTATCAATTCCCCGTTGGGAAAGCACATGGGAGAACTACCGTCGCAGCAGCCGCCCGATTGGTGAAACATCAATTCTCCGTGTTGAGTTTTGAGATAGTTAATTAATTTTAAAGCGGATTCTGTTGCGGTGACTTTTGCGATCGTTTCCATTTTAGAAGAAGGAATATGGAAAATGGAAGATGGAAGCTCGACATCTGCGTGAATCAGCGTAAATCCTTTGTCATCTGCGGTTAACAAATTCTTTTTTTTTAACCGCAGATAAGGGCAGATAAACACAGATTAACGCAGATGAATTAGATCGATTCCAGTTGTACGGGATTTGATATGACTTAGAAGAAACCTAATGCTTTGGGGCTGTAGCTGATTAACAAATTCTTAGTTTGCTGGTAGTGATCCAACATCATTTTGTGATTTTCGCGACCGATTCCCGATGATTTGTAGCCGCCGAATGCTGCGTGCGCGGGATACAAATGATAGCAGTTTGTCCACACGCGGCCTGCTTGAACGGCGCGGCCCATGCGGTAGGCGGTGTTGATGTCGCGAGTCCAAACTCCTGCACCTAAACCATAGAGGGTATCGTTGGCAATTTCTAATGCTTCGGATTCGTCTTTGAAGGTGGTTACTGCTAATACTGGGCCGAAGATTTCTTCTTGGAAAATTCGCATTTTGTTGTTTCCTTTGAAGACTGTCGGCTGGAAATAATAACCGTCTTGCAAGTCGCCGGATAATATGTTTCTTTCGCCGCCAATGAGACATTCTGCGCCTTCGGCGTGACCGATTTTGACGTATTCGGCGATTTTTTCCATCTGGTTGATGGAGACTTGCGCGCCGAGGGCGGTTGTCGGATCTAAGGGGTTGTCTTGTTTGATTTGGCGGATGCGATCGATCGCCCTTTCCATGAATCGATCGTAGATTGACTCCTGAATTAAGGCGCGGGAGGGACAGGTGCAAACTTCGCCTTGGTTGAAGGCAAACATGACTAATCCTTCGACTGCTTTGTCGAGGAATTCATCCTCTTGGGCGCAGATATCTTCAAAGAAAATATTGGGGGATTTGCCGCCTAATTCTAGGGTGACGGGGATGACATTTTGGGAGGCGTATTGCATGATTAGCCTGCCGGTGGTGGTTTCGCCGGTGAAGGCGACTTTGGCAATCCGGGGACTGGTGGCGAGGGTTTTGCCGATTTCGGCGCCGGGCCCGTTAATGACGTTGATAACGCCGTCTGGTACTAAGTCGGCGATGATTTCGATCAGTACCAAGATTGATGCGGGGGTGGGGCCTGCTGGTTTGAGGACGACGCAGTTGCCGGCGGCGAGGGCTGGGGCGAGTTTCCAGGCGGCCATTAATATCGGGAAGTTCCAGGGGATGATTTGTCCGATGACGCCTAGGGGTTCGTGGAAGTGGTAGGCGACGGTGGTTCCGTCGAGTTCGCCGATCGACCCTTCTTGAGCTCGGATGCAGCTTGCGAAGTAGCGGAAATGGTCGATCGCCAGCGGTATGTCTGCGAGGCGGGTTTCGCGAATTGGTTTGCCGTTGTCCCAGGTTTCGGCGATGGCGAGGCGATCGAGGTTTTCTTCGATGCGATCGGCAATTTTGTGTAAAACCCGCGCCCTGTCTGCTGGGGAAGTCTTACCCCACTTGTCTTTGGCGGCGTGGGCGGCATCCAGCGCCAATTCTACATCCTCCGCGATCGATCGGGGAACTTGACAAATTGATTTTCCTGTAATTGGAGACAGGTTTTCCGAGTATTTCCCTTTCACCGGTGGCACCCACTGGCCGCCGATAAAGTTGTCGTAGCGAGGTTGAAAAATCGACTGACTGCCGGATTGAACAGGTGCTGCTACTACCATTTTATTACCTGATTAAAATTTGTTTTCGCGGACGCTTAAAATCTCTTGCATATCAACTATCGTTTATTTTCGATAACTTCGGTCATTCCCTATACAAAATTTTACATTTTTCCAATTTTTTGCAGTCCCTGTAGGGGCGGGTTCACCAACAATCTCAGGCTAAAACCAACAATCTCAAAAACCCGCCCCCACCCAACGGTAAACACGATAAATTAACTGTGACGCACCTCTCCTTTGTGCGGCTATAAAATTCTACGATAGCTGATAGTGATTTTTGAGGAAATGGCTGGTTCTGCCCGCCAATAAGGGAGCAGAAAGGGGCGCTTTAAGGTATTTGCTAATTCCCATATCGTTATCAGCAACGTCAATATAAATCCCCTGAAAATCGACCACATCATTGCCAACCCAAATCACCGGCTTAAATTTGATTTATTGCAACTATTACAACTCTTGAGCCGACTCTTATAAAACATCGCGTGATTGAGGATATTCAGAAAAATGTGATTTATCTGAGATATTGCACCATTTTCAATAAGCTTTTTATGAACAGGCAAGATGCCTGTTCCACAAAGAGTGAATTTTCTTGTGGAACAGGCATCTTGCCTGTTATTGAGAAGGGTGCAAGATGTGAGATTTATCCGAGCTGCATACCGCTCAATCTGTGGCAAATTTCCGAATATTTTCATCAGCTTGATGCCTAGCCGTCCGTCGCAAATAATCCCGTTTTTTAAATTTGCACCCAGAAAGTCAAATCTTCGCAGCGTTTTATTGCTAAAATTGAAAAAAATAGTAAATAAGTACATTGATCATTATCAATGTGACGATATTGCATAATATTTATTAGCACCATAAGCAATAAGGGTTAAAACACTCCATGTCTGCTCAAGGGTTTTATCGTCGTTCACTCCCAGATTCTGCTATTGCCTTTTCCTCCGTAGAGGGAAAGCAAATATTTCGAGAAGCGTTGGCACTGGGAGGTATGGAAGGGTATTTTGCTCTAGCGGAACAGTTTCATACTCAAGCAGAACCCGCTTTTTGTGGATTGGGTAGTTTAGTCGTTGTTCTTAATGCCTTATCCATCGATCCAGGTCGCATTTGGAAAGGGGTGTGGAGATGGTATGGAGAGGAATTTTTAGACTGTTGTTTACCTCTTTCAGTCATTAAAGAAAACGGTATCACCTTTGATGAGTTTGTTTGTATCGCACGTTGCAACGGTGCTGTTGTAAAACCTAACCGTTACCACCAAAGCAGCTTGGAAAACTTTCGGCAAGCAGTTGAGGAGGTGACTACGGCGTCAGGTGATATTCATTTAGTTGTTTCCTACAGCCGAAAGGTATTAGGACAAACGGGTGATGGTCACTTTTCACCAATTGGTGGCTATCATCCACAGCGGGATCTAGTTCTTCTGCTGGATGTTGCCCGTTTCAAATATCCACCTCACTGGGTTTCTTTGCCTTTGTTATGGCAAGCACTTGAACCTGTCGATGCCGTCACTAATCAATGTCGAGGTTATATTTTATTGCAGAAGAGTGAAAGGTTGCCAGAAACCTTCTTTCATGTTGCTTTTAATTTACATCAGTGGCGTAGTGTTGCTCCTTACTTTGCAGAAATACTCCCAGACATTCTGAGAAAAGAGCAACCTGATTCAATTGCTTCATTTGTCAGTACCATCCTGCACCATTTGCCTGTTGAGTTCACAACTATGGTGCATACCTCGTCAGAGACTGCAGAGACAGTTGAGAAATTACGGGCAGCTATTGACTTAAATTCACTGTTTGATATTGTTCACCAATGCTTGTCAAGCGATGACTCGGATGCAATGTTTGTTGTACGCAAGTGGCCGCAACAGCCATTCGTAGGAGAGATAATAACAGCAATATTACTGTCGTGTCCCGAAACGCTCTATGCAACTCTCAAACCCGAGTTACGACTGTGGTTTAGTGAGGTTCGCCACCTGGAGAAACTACTCCCTCCCTTGGATGTAGAGATATCTAGATTGAGAGAACAAATGTCAGCACTCCAGGAGTTTTACACTTTATATTTCAAGGGACATCAGTGCAATATCCCTCAGAGTTAGCACATACCGCCTTTTGATCTTCCCAAACCTCGATTAACTACAAAAGTGAAAATTCAACAGAAAGATTTAATAATCCGATGCTGGTGCCGGTTGTGGAGGAAGATTCGCCGCGAAATATTAGGGTTGTGACTGATGCGAGTGAGAAATGGACAAGGGAAAAAGTGGAAGTGGTGGTGAAAAAAATGTAGGGCGAATATCTGGCTGGTTGGCTGTGTTTGCCTAAATCCTATTGGATTGACTCTTGGTTGAGGAGGTAATCAGCACACATCTGTTTACCCTCTGCTGTCACTTTTGGATTGGTTCTGAGATAATCGCCGATCCAGTTGCAACCTAATGCCATTAGTTTATCAACATCCCAAATCCATAGTTTAAGGGTTTTATCACTGCTTCCCGAAGCCAAAGTTAAGCCATCGGGACTAAAGGCGACGCTCCA
>NZ_JAUBSD010000027.1:0-73797 GCF_036704575.1 Microcoleus sp. K5-D4 | reverse complement strand
GGATTTTAAAATCCCAAAAGCCTTTCGACCCCAATTATTTGACTGCTACCCCTTGACAGGTCAAGACAGTATCTACACAATTTTAAATCCATTATCAATGCCCAATGCCCAAAAGCTTAATCTGCTTCGTCTAAGTGTTCGGCGACTGCTTGGTAAAGTTCAAAAACGTGACGATCGAGTAAACTATAAAAAACTTGTCTCCCAACCTTGCGGTAACTTACCAACCGCATCGCCCGCAATGCCCGCAACTGGTGCGATACTGCTGACTCGCTCATACTCAACGCCGCAGCCAAGTCACACACGCACAGTTCTTGTTTGGCCAAAACCGACAGCAGCCGCAGGCGGTTCGCATCTCCCAAAAGACTGAAAAACTCAGCCATCCGCTGCGCTTTTGCGGTGTTGAGAACTTGTGTTTGGATGTCCCCTGCCCGCCAACAGTCAACTAGGTGCGAGGGATCGCACGTTGGTGTATCGTTTTGTTCGCGAGGCTGACTTATCGCTCCGTTAACAGCAGAGTTGGGTGACATCTTTATCCCGGCTTGTTTTAATTCTCATTTTCATTTTAGTGCGATCGACCCACCTTTTGTAACAAAACTTTTACATTCCCTTGACTTATATCTGAATATATGTTCAGATATAAGTATAGACAAACAAACCCACCAGGAGAAGCTCAAATGACTACCGCCACCCAAACAAAATGTGCCTGTCCTTCATGTTCATGCGTTGTCAGCCCCAGCGAAGCCATTGAAAAAGACGGCAAAACATACTGTTCCAGTGCTTGCGCTGACGGCCACCCCAACGGCCAAGGCTGCGGCCACACCGGCTGCGAGTGCCACAAATAAATATTCGGCTTCACAAAAGATTAATCAACCACTCTAAAATCTATCTAAAGGGAGATGCGAACCGCGCATTTCCCATTTTTTTTGCTTTTAGGTTAAAGAAAAGTTAAAATAAAGCTAACTTAAGGTTAAGGCTGCATTAATAGACTAAATACAGAGCGAAAAAGCACAATTGCTACTTACGCAATACAATAGAAGCAAGTTAGCGCCGCGATACTGAGTACAAATAGTGCTATTAACAGCAGAGACCGAACCAAAAGTTGAATACCAAAAGTTTAATTAGGAGGGGGCAATGAAAGAGCGGGAAGATTTTTTACATCCTCGCAATCGCTACTACGGTGATTTCACGCCAGAAAACTTGGCGTTTAATGCCAACTTGCAGGAGTTTGCTCAAAAAATAACTTATATTTGCTCGCTGGAAACAGGGGGGAAAATTAGCGCTGAGAAAGCCTATAAAGATATTAAGATGCTTTGGAAAGACTTAAAATCCTCTAAGAAGCAATTGGGAATTGGCCAAAAACCCCCCAGTACCGGTGAGGAAAATTCACCTTAAAGTCATCGCAGCCAACGCAGCGTTTGCAATCGAAAACCCCTGCGATTGCGAGCGCTGCTTTTTTCTGCGTACCCAGCCAAGGTAAGGTGCTTGCTAGTAGGCAAACTTTAGAAAATTCTATGGTTTGGGATTTGGTGCAGTTTCTCCGGCAAAAGAAGTACAATTGCCACCGAGGCCAGAAATAATCGCGCAAGTATTAGTTTTCAGCATTCCCTGATATGTATCAGCACCCGTGCCGGGGCCACCCAACTCGTCGCTGTAAAGTTCTTTGTCGGAAATCTCGACATTTGCCTCCCTCGCCACAGTCTCCATCAACTTCGGATTAGTTGTAGTTTCGGCAAAAATTGTCGGCACTCCTGTGCTCTTAATTTCTGAGGACAATGCGGCAATTCTTGCTGCTGTGGGCTGTTCCTCTGTCGTCACACCCTGCAAAGCTCCAGCCATCTCCAAACCGTAAGCATCGGCATAGTAACTCAGAGCATCGTGAGTTGTTACTAACTTCCGTTTTTCTGGTGCAATAGTCGCAATTTGAGCTTTTATCCAAGTATCTATTTTTTGCAACTCATCTGTTAAGGTTGCTGCATTTTTGGCATAAAGTTGAGCATTGGCGGGGGAAACTTTGCTCAATTCATCGCGAATTGTTTCTACCATACGGATGCCATTTTCAGGGTTATGCCAAACGTGAGGGTCAGGGACTTTTTCGCCTTCTGCATGGGGTTGGTTTTCCGCTTTATCTTCACCGTGTTCGTGATCGTCTTTGCCCATCAGCGGTTTGGGAACGGCGAGTTCGTGGACGGCGATTTTGGGTGCGGAATTATTGCTAGATTCAATTAACTTAATGATGCTGGGTTCGTGGTTGTAGCCGCCGTAGAAAATCAGATTTGCTGTTTCAATCGCTTTGCGGTCTTCCGGCTTGGTTTGGTAGGCGTGGGGGTCGTCTCCCGGCTCGATTAGACAGGTGGTGTCGATCGAACTTTGAGCAATTTCTTTAGTTATGTCGCAGATAACGCCAGTCGTGGCGACGACTTTGGGCAAGTTGGCGGCGGGACTCTCTGGTGTCCGATTGGTTGGATTCTGTCCTCCACTGCACCCAGCCAGTCCGCAGCCGACCGCCAAAACAGCCGCACCGCACAATCTGCGGGTTTTTCCAGCCAACTTCTTTAACATTTTCACCTTTGGAACGATAATCGTTATTGCTTTTTCGAGTTATCCTATTCTAGTAGGTACGAACAAGAATCGTTCTCAAAATCTCGAATTATGCTAGAAGTGCAAGACTTGGCTGTCAATTATCGCGGAATTTCGGCCCTCAACAGCGTGAATTTCCAGTTAGATCCCGGGCAATTAACCGGTGTGTTCGGCCCCAACGGCGCGGGGAAAAGCACGATGGTAAAAGCGATGCTGGGATTGATCCCGGCCTGTCGGGGTTTGGTGAAATATCAGGGGCGGCTGCTGAAGGAACAGTTGTCGCGGGTGGCTTACGTGCCGCAGCGATCGCAAATTGACTGGGATTATCCGATTACGGTGTGGAATGCGGTGATGATGGCGCGAACCGTCCAGACAGGTTGGTTTCGGAGTCCCTCGAAGCAGTCGCAAGAATTGGTGAAAGCTGCTTTGCTGCGGGTGGGAATGTGGGATTTGCGCGATCGGCAAATTGGCGAACTGTCTGGCGGACAGCAGCAGCGGATTTTTTTAGCAAGGTCGATCGCCCAACAAGCCGATTTATTCTTCTTCGACGAACCTTTTAACGCGATCGACAAAGCAACCGAAGAAATTATTTTCGATATTTTTGCCGAACTAAAAGCTGAGAATAAAACATTGCTAGTAATCAGCCACGATTTAGGTGAAACTTTAAAACAGTACGACAATTTATTATTGCTAAATAAGCAGTTAATTGCAACTGGTTCCTGCCGGGAAGTCCTCACCGCAGCCAATATTCAAAAAGCCTATGGATACGATTTAAGTTTAGTTGCTGCCTAAGCAAAAAAAGATTTATCTTTAAAGTTGATTGTGGCACGGGCGTCCCGCCTGTGCAGTTTATTGTAGTTAAAAAATATTATTATTGATGTAATTCAATGTTAAACCTACTAATTGACCCACTACAATTCGAGTTTATGCGAAATGCGATTGCCGTCGGCATTTTGCTAGGAATTCTCTGTGCCGTTGTCGGTTCCTACTTAATTGTACAGCAAATGGGAATGATGGTTGACATGATAGCCCATTCGGTATTAGCAGGATTGCCAGTAGCTTTTTCTTTAGGTTTCAATATTTCGATCGGCGCGTTTATATCGGGAATTATCAGCGCGGTAATTATGGCATGGATTCAATCGCAATCCCGCCTCAAAATTGATGCAGTCATGGCCTTAATTTTATCTACTTTCTTAGCAATTAGTGTCACGCTGATTAGCCTGTTGCGGACAACCAAATTAGATTTAGACGGGTTTTTGTTCGGGAATATCTTGTCAGTTGCACCGGCTGACGTGCAGCAGACTTTTATCATAACTTTGATTATTTTGGTAGCAGTTAAACTCCTTTACAAAGAATTGCTCTTTTATACTTTTGATCCGCTGGGGGCGCAAGCGTCCGGTTTACCTGTAAACTTGATTTATTTGGGGATGATTTCGGCGATTACGCTGACGATTGTTGCGAGTTTGCAAACTGTGGGGGCGCTGTTAGTAATTTCTCTCTTAATCGGGCCGGGAATAACGGCGTATTTGTTAGTAAAAGAGCTACATTTAATGATGGGATTGGGAGCAATTATTGGGAGTACAGCTAGCGTAACTGGTATGTATCTCAGCTATTATTTGAATATGCCATCTGGGGCGGCAATTGTATTAGTTGTTTTTGGGTTGTTTTTAGTGGCTTTGCTGTTCAGTCCCAGTCAAGGGATTGTGACAAGAAAGAGAGGATAACAGTCCAGGACGCACAGGCTCTATCTGTTGTACGTTTTTTACGCTTACTTACGCAAAAAGTAATTTAATGCCCTACTTATAACAGCTTGCTCAGCCCGAACTCTTTGCCGCCCATAGATTTATGACCAAACCAGCAATTCGCCTCCACAGCCACCAGCGACCAGAAACTGGCCTTCGGGATGCCATGCCAAACAGGAAAAACCCCCTTCTGCACCTTCTAGAATTTGCAGCAATTGTGCTGCTTCAGACCACAAACAAACTTGACCGTCTGCGGCTGCGGAAGCTAATAAAAATGTGTTAGGTTGAAACGCGATCGCATTTACCACTTTTTCATGCAGTTCTAACCCCCAAGAATCCCAACCGATACTTTCATCAGCGTGTTTTTCCCACACTGAAATACCTTCAGAACTCGCAGCAGCTAACAAAGGCGCACCCAAGGAATTAGTTTTATCCGACCAAGCTAACTGCCGAACCTTCCCCGGAAAACCCTGCATTACCCACGGTTCAAAATTGCCCCATTCATTAACAATTAGAGTATTGTCCATATTGCCGCAAGCTAAATATTCCCCTTGTGGCGACCAAGAAACTGCACCTGTTGCGGAGGGTACTGATAAAATTTCCGGGTCTTCGTCCCAGTCTTCGCCATGCCAAACTTTGACGCCTTTATAGCCACTAACTGCCAGATATTGAACCATGGGATGCCATGCTAAATCTAAGATAGATGATGAGTCGAAATTCAGCGTTACTTCAACAACATTATCCTCAGCATTCCAGACTTGAACGTAGCGGCCCATACTGAAAGCTAACTGGTTGCAGTTGGGACTCCAAGCTAACTTATCAACCCAAACGCGCTGGTTATCAAAATCAGCAATTAATTCCCCAGAATTTACGCGCCAAATTCGCACTTTTCCATCTTGTCCGCCAGCAGCTAGGAATTGACTGTCGCGGGAAAAAGACAAGCAATCGGCTGATTTACCCGTAGCACTTTTTAGCGTTTGCAAGGACAATTCATTAAGTGTCCCTACTTTCGCCAGCATCACTTCGCCTGCCGCAGAACAGACTCCTAAAGTTGTGCCATCCCGCGACCAAGTAACAGCAGTTACGTAGTCAGACAGCATGGCTGCGGCGTGAAATTTCAGGGTTTGTTCGCTACTTTTTAAACTAGACACCGACGGAAATCCTCTCGCAATTGATTTTCGTTTAAGTTGCGGCCGATGAATACGAGTTCATTTTTCGGAGTTTCGGTAGCTTTCCAAAGTCTATCTGGCCGGCCATCGAACACCATGTGTACTCCTTGGAAAACAAATCGCTTGTTGTCTCCGGCGACATTCAAAATCCCTTTTGTCCGAAAGATATTCGGGCCTTGAGTTCGCAACAATTCCTCCATCCAATCGCTGAATTTGTTGCGGTCAATGGCACCGGATTCTACTATTGCTACTGAGGTAACAGTTTCGTCGTGTTCGTGAATGTGTTCGCCCAAAAAGTCGGGTTCGATTTCTAATGCCCGATTCAAATCAAATGCTTTGACACCCAATAAAGCATCCATTCCTAATTCAGCGTTGCGGGTACGGTAAATTTTAGCCATTGCATTCATGGCGCGAATTCGCTTTTCTAATTCTGCCAATTCTTCCTCTGTCACTAAATCAGTTTTGTTGAGCAAAACTACATCAGCGAAGGCAATTTGTTCTTGAGCTTCGTCGGCGTCCCAGTGCTGCCAGATGTGCTTGGCATCGACTACGGTGACTACTGCATCTAGCAGTAATTTTTCCCGCATATCTTCGTCTACAAAAAATGTTTGAATTACGGGTGCGGGGTCGGCTAAACCTGTGGTTTCGATGACTATGTGATCGAATTTGTCTCGCCTCTTCATTAAGTTGCCGATAATCCGAATTAAATCGCCTCTGACTGTACAGCAAATGCAGCCGTTGTTCATCTCAAAAATTTCTTCGTCGGCATCAATTATCAGTTGGTTGTCGATGCCGACTTCGCCGAATTCGTTGACGATGACTGCAACTTTTTTGCCGTGTTCCTGTGTTAAAATTCGGTTGAGCAGCGTGGTTTTGCCTGCACCTAAATAGCCTGTGAGAACGGTAACAGGAACTGATTCGATCGCCCCAGCACTCACCATACTTGACCTCGATTGTTGTACAATGATAACCATTATCGCTATTGTACACCAGAGCTGCTGGCAACGCCCACAATATTAAAGAATGTTAATAAATTGTTTGTCAGAGCTTGTCGGGGCAAGTTTTACCAATAATATTTGCTGCAATTCAAAATATCGATAAACCCGCCCCTCTCAGATGACAATTAATTGTTAATCATAGCTGCAATTCGATCGCGCTCTAACTCTCGACCGATCAGCACTAATTTGGTTTGGCGGAGTTCAGAAGGTTGCCAAGGGCGATCGTAAAAATATTCTATCCGCGAACCCACACCTTGCAACACCATCCTCATCGGTTTCTTGGGAACCGCCACAAACCCTTTAATCCGATAGATTTCCTCCTGCTGCATCAAGGATTGCAGTTTTTTCACCAAAGCTTCAGGTTCAAATTCGCGATCGGCAATAAAGTAAGTTGAGTTAATATCATCATCATGTTCGTGTTCCTCCTCAGTGTCATGGTGGCTGGGGCGAGACTCCAAATCATCCTCAACCGCCGCATTAAATCCCATTAACACATCTGGGTTAATTTCGCCCGCTTTGCAGGGCACAATTTTTACACTCGGACGTAACTCTTGCTGTAACCAGCTTTGGACTTTCTTGTGAGTTTCCGCATCTACGCGATCGACCTTCGTTAAAAGTACCATATCGGCACAGGCTAACTGGTCTTCAAACAATTCCTCGATCGGAGTTTCGTGATCTAAACTAGAATCAGCCTGCCGCTGTGCCATCAAAGCATCGATATCACCGACAAAAGTACCGCTAGCAACAGCTTCGCAATCGACAACAGCAACAACACCGTCTACCGTAGCACCCGTGCGAATTTCCGGCCAGCGAAAAGCTTGAATCAAAGGTTTAGGAAGTGCGAGGCCAGAAGTCTCAATTAAGATACAATCAATTTGTTCTCTGCGCTTCAACAATTCCTGCATAGTCGGCAAGAATTCCTCTTGAACAGTGCAGCAAAGACAACCATTTGTTAGTTCTACAATATTGCTGCTAACATTTTCTTCTTCGTCGCAAACTTGGCAATCGCGCAGCAGTTCTCCGTCAATTCCGATTTCCCCAAATTCGTTAACCAGAACAGCAATGCGGCGACCTTGATTATTTTGCAATAAGTGACGAATTAAGGTAGTTTTGCCGCTACCGAGAAAACCAGTGATGACAGTAACAGGAATTTTGTGCATTGATAATTTTGTGCTTATTTGGTGATGGGATATCTCGTTCCCAGGCTCTGCCTGGGAATGCTAATCTAGAGGCTCTGCCTCGCTGGAATAAATGAGCGCTTTTAACACGAGACCGAGCCTCTGGCTATGCGCTCCCAGGCCGAGAATGTAGGTGACAACTTAAGACGGAAACCTACAATAAAAGTCGCTTTTAGGCGAAGTCTAGATCCCCCTAAATCCCCCTTAAGAAGGGGGACTTTGAGAATATTTCTTGTCCCCCCCTTATTAAGGGGGGTTAGGGGGGATCTAGATTTCGATAAAAACCAGAGATACGGTCGGTTTGACGTTAAGTTGTCACCAATGGGCAGAGCATGGTAACGAGAAATGCTCTAATTTCCCAGCGGTGGAATCTTCGCTAAAACGCCTTTTTTCAGAGCTTGAGGACGCTCAGACCAAGGCAACAAACCGTCGGGTTTAGCATAGTATTGACCCGCGCATTCGAGTACAGCCTCGACACTTTCCGACTCATTGGCAGGTAAATCGCCAAACAGATAAGTGTACTTTCCAACAGCAGCAAAACACACCGCACAAGAGTGACTGCAAGCACTCATGCACTCAACTTCTTGAATCTCAAACTTATCATAAAACTCCCAATCTTTAGCGAGTTGCGACAAATTTTCCATGAATAGTTGACCCCCGCTTTTGCCTTCGCGCTTGCCGTTTTTCCAAACACTAGCGCAAGCAGTGCAAACAAGTAGACTGTGCTTTGTGCCTACAGCCGTGTTAATTCCATCCATCACCCGTACCTCGCAGATGCGTTCAAAAGTGAGTTAGATATCGGCGGGCATTCTGACTTAAAAAACCCCAAGGGTTTCATTACAGTTGCGGGACAGCGCCGGACTTGCACCGAACTTTCCCCGTTTCCTCTAGCGACTGCTCCCCGCTAGAACCGATCGCGAAATCAAATCCTATCACACTTGCCGCCTTTTTTCAAAAAAGTTATGTTTGTATGAGCGATCGTTTCCTTCCTAGTAAGGACTTTAGTCCTTATAAGATAACGGCTTCAGGACTAAAGTCCTTACTACCAACCATAGTAATTACCTATGAACGCTTTTCCTGACTTTTCCCAACATGGCTATCAAATAAGTCGCGAACTCGGATACAACAGTTTGGGCGGCCGCGTTACATATCTCGCCACAAAAATTAACACAAAAAAATCCGTTGTAATTAAGCAATTTCAATTTGCCCAATTAGGTGCTAGCTGGGCAGAATACGAAGCTTACGAACAAGAAATTAAAGTTTTGCAAAATCTGGATCGTCCTGGCATTCCGCGCTATCTCGATTCTTTCCAGACTGACAGCGGTTTCTGCATGGTGCAGGAATACAAAAATGCCGAATCTGCTGTCACCCGGAATTTTTCTCCGCCGGATATCAAACAAATTGCGATCGCCACTTTAGAGATTTTAGTTTACCTGCAAGCTCAGAAACCGCCGATAATTCACCGCGACATAAAACCGGAAAACTTGTTAATCGACGACGAATTAAATGTGTACTTAGTAGACTTCGGTTTTGCGCGCTTGGGAGGCGGAAACATTGCCGCCAGCAGCGTTGTCAAAGGCACGATGGGATTCATGCCACCGGAACAAATGTTCAACCGAGAATTAACCAAAGCCTCGGATCTTTACGGCTTGGGGATAACGCTGATTTGTTTGTTAACTGGGACCAAATCTGCGGATGTCGGTAATTTAATTGATGCTAATTATGGCATTCATTTTCGGCATTTAGTACCGCCGTTGCAGCAAGGTTGGATGAATTGGCTGGAAAGGATGGTAGCGCCGAGAATTCAAGATAGATATCAGTCGGCGGCTGATGCTTTAACTGCACTAGAATCTTTGGATGTCAGCAGCTTGCCAAAAGTGAGAATTGAGCGCGATCAACTGAAATTTAATGCTACTGAATATGGAGAAATTATAATACGGGCGATAGCCATTAGCAACCCAATTCCCGATACAATTTTAACAGGAAGATGGGAAGTCGCGCCGCATCCGAATGATCCGCCGCACACGCCTTACGACCATTCTTGGATTTCTTTTGAACCGCCCTCATTTGAAAGCAATGAATTGGAGTGTCAGATTGCGGTAGATACGAGCAAATTGCTGGCAAGCCAAACTTATCAACGCCAGATTGTACTGCGCGCTAATTCTGAACCAGACACTTATCAAGTTGCAATTCAAGTTAAAACTGCGCGCCTTCCCGAATCCAAACCAACACTATCTTTGTCTAAAAAGAGACTGCTTTTCATGTTGGTGTTTGTTTTCGCCGGTTGGCTGTTGGGTTGCGAAATCCATCCACTGTTTTTATCGATGTTTTTAATTTCTCCGCTTGTTACTGGATTTATAGCAGCGGAAAAAACGCTATATGCTGAAGTAAATGGAAGTGAAATCAATTGGTTTGGAGCCGTTTTCGGAGCGAGCTTTGGAATTACAGCTATGTCGATATTAACAAGCGCTTTTGCCTCAGTTTTCGAGATTAATTTGGGCGATAATCTGAGTAAAATCATCCCTTTATTAGTTTGCTTGGTGCTATCAGCTTTAGTTGGTGCTGCGGCCGGTAGTGTTGCCAGTAGTTGGACTTTGACACTCTGGGCATCTGCAGCTTCGGTACTGAATTTTATATCTTTGCCTGCCCTGGGATTAAATTTTGGGATGACACAACCTTTAGGGATTAGTATTTACTTGATCGTTCTACTTTTATTTAGTTCCTTTTGTTGGTTGGTAGTTTATACTTTAGCTAAACCTGGAATTTCCGATCGCATTAAAAAAGGTTTTTTGAAGCAAGATGCTGTGACACTCGCCTTTCTCACGGCTGGATTTTGCATCAGCTTAGGAACCGCTTTGCAACTGTTTTTTAAATTGGCAACTAATATGGATTCGGTTGAAATCATGGAACTTTTACTTGTCGGAGGAATTACGATCGCTCCCGTCGCCGTCACTGCTATTCCCTTACTCAATCTGATAGTCTTTAAAAGAAATCAAATTATTGCCAACTATCGAAAATCCCAACCCCATTTAATCAAACCGTAAAAACTTGTTCGTAGTAGGGACTTTAGTCCTTAAAGACTGAAGTCCTTACTAGAAACCTTTTTTGGACTGAAGTCCTTACTACAAACCTGACAAATTTATGAATGCTTTTCCTGACTTTTCCAACTACGGCTATCAAGTAACTCGCGAACTCGGACACAACCGCGCCGGCGGGAGAGTTACCTATCTCGCTACCGAAATTAATACCCAACGTTCCGTCGCCGTCAAACAATTTCAATTTGCCCAAACAGGCGCTAATTGGGCTCAATATCAAGCGTGCGAACAAGAAATTCAGATTTTGCGAGAACTGGATCATCCCAACATTCCCCGCTATTTAGATTCCTTCCAAACTGCATCGGGTTTTTGCATGGTACAGGAATACAAAAATGCCGATTCTCTCGCTATTTTGCGCCAGCTAACACCGCAGCGAACCAAGCAAATTGCTATCTCTGTTTTAGAAATTCTCAAATACTTGCAAAACCGCGTTCCGCCAGTGATTCACAGAGATTTAAAACCGGAAAATATCTTGGTGGACGATCGCCTGAATGTCAGCCTTGTCGATTTCGGATTTGCTAGAATCGGCGGAGGAGAAGTGGCCGCCAGCAGCGTGGTTAAAGGCACTTTGGGCTTTATGCCGCCCGAACAAATGTTCAACCGCCAGCTAACTGTTGCATCGGATTTATACAGTCTCGGCGCGACGCTAATTTGCTTGCTAATCGGCATCACTTCTACCGAAATTGGCAGTTTGATGGATGATACGGGGCGGATTAATTTTAAAAATCGCTTGCCGCAGCTAACTCCAGAATTTCTTGAGTGGCTGCAAAAAATGGTGGAACCCAATTTCAAACACCGCTATCCTTCCGCAGATGCTGCCCTCAATGCTTTGATTCCCCTCGAAGTAGTTCAGCAGCGTAACAACTTAAAACCGGTATTGATATCAGTCGGAGTATTAACAGCAATTTCTGCTATTTTTATTCCGCTTTTTTGGAAATCTCCCGAACCTCAAACAGCAGTAGATATCAGACCAGCAATCAACTTAGCAAATTTGAACCCTAAGACTCAAGTAATGTTAACTGACGAATTAGAGTCAACCAAACTTAGGGATGTTTGGTCTTTGAAGCAAAACAAAAAAGTCTATTTTGCTGTAAGTGCTGCTAACTTGCCAGAAGGAGAATATAGAAGTTATTGTAAGGTTGTCAACCCTCAAGGAATATTCGCAGCCCAAAGTCAATCTTATTTAAAAACGACGGGCGATCGATTAAATACTTGGTGCTGGTACAATTTTAAAAAAAATGACAAACCGGGCAATTGGAAGTTTGAATTTTACTTAGACGGTGAAAGAGTGACGCAAAATAGTTTCAAGGTCTTACCTTAAGATAGTTGTTCCGGGCTGGCAGTGAATTTCTTTGCCGTCAAAAGTTGGCGGATTCCAAGTTTCTGCATAACTTGCATTAATTCGAGCGCTCTCGCAAATTGCAGAAATAGTTGTTATGCCACCCATTTCTTTAAAAGCAAACACTGCGCCAGTGTAGGATTTCCCGGTACTCATATCATTAGGTTTGCCGATCGCGATCGCGCTTTCAAATTGTGCCGATTGGCGTTGATTGTACGAGGTTTGCACCGGACCCATTGATGATACGATCGTGTAATTATAGTCATCGGTTTGTTCTTTAATTCCTAGACCCAGTTGAGTAATGTTATCGCTAAATTTACCGTACTCTGCATAGTAAGCTTGCTGCGCTCTATTGATGCTATTAATATATTGTTTTGCTTCTGAGGATTTCGGAGCGCTGGAGAGGGAAATTTTGTTGAATTGAAAATCGTAAAATGACGCCATGATGCCAGCCACAACCGCGCTGTAAATTGCAATCCTCGGCAGCAAACTGGATACTGGCAATCTCGATTTTTTACTGGCTTTAGCTACATTGACTGACATTTTTTTAACTGTCATAAAGTAAATTTGCCAAGCTTGTAGGGTGCGCCACAAGCACCCTACAAACTATAAATTATGCAGTTTCGTGCTTCCGCCATGCGGGGTGCCACAGCAATTCGGCAGTCGATCGCTTCTCGACCATTTCAGGAGTAATCATACAATTAGCCACATCCTTGCGAGAAGGCAACTCGTACATGACATCCAGCATTAACTCCTCTAAAATGCTGCGGAGAGCTCTCGCGCCGGTTTTGCGACGATAGGCCTCCTGGGCGATCGCCCGCAGCGCTTCCGGCTGGAATTCCAATTCCACGCTGTCCATCTTCAACAGCTTTTGATACTGCTTCACCAGCGCATTCCGGGGCTCGGTCAATATCTGCATCAAAGCCGCCTCATCCAGAGGCGAAATCACTGTCACCACCGGTATCCGCCCCACAAACTCAGGAATCAAACCAAACTTGACTAAATCGTCCGGCTGTACCTGCTGCAAAATATCAGCGGCCCGCTTGTCTTTCGCCGGCAAAGTCGAGTTGCTGTCGCTTTCTGTTGGCTGAATAAAGCCCAAGGATTTTTTACCCAAACGCTGTTCAACTATTTTTTCCAAACCGACAAAAGCACCGCCACAAATAAATAGAATTTTGCTAGTGTCAACTTGAATAAAATCTTGGTAAGGATGTTTGCGACCGCCTTGCGGGGGGACGTTAACTACCGTTCCTTCCAACATTTTTAGCAGCGCTTGCTGCACTCCTTCTCCCGATACATCCCTAGTGATCGAAGTGTTTTCACTTTTGCGAGCAATCTTGTCAATTTCATCAATATAAATAATACCCCGCTGCGCCGATTCGACATCAAAATCGGACATTTGCAACAGCCGCAGCAAGATATTTTCTACATCGTCGCCGACATATCCAGCTTCTGTCAGCGTCGTCGCATCCGCTACCGCAAACGGCACTTCGAGCATTTGCGCCAAACTTTGGGCTAACAAGGTTTTGCCACAACCTGTGGGGCCCACTAGCAGGATGTTGGATTTTTGCAATTCTACATCGCTGTCAGGGGAAGACTTGTCGCTATCTTTAGCTTGGTCAACGCTCAAGCGCTTGTAGTGGTTATAAACTGCTACAGAAAGGACTTTTTTTGCTGAATGTTGGCCGATGACGTGGTTGTCTAAATGCTGCTTAATCTCTGTTGGTTTCGGAATTTGAGCTAAAACGATTTTCGATTTATTCGATCGGCCCGGACGCCGCGTTCCTTGTCCCTGAGACTCTCGCACCTCTGATTGGGGAATCTGTTGACCAATTGTTTTACTGGAGTCAAAGAACTCCTCCTCTAAAATTTCATTGCACAGTTCCACGCATTCATCGCAAATGTAGACGCCGGGCCCAGCTATTAACTTGCGGACGTACTCTTGCGACTTGCCGCAAAAGGAGCATCTGAGATGGGAGTCATATTTTGACATATTTGCCTCTTAATTTACGGTTGCGGTTGCTTGTTTCGACTGGGGAAGTTGCCGCGGGAGCGACCTTAGCTTTGCCCTAGAAGGGTTTCCCGATCGGACACCCAAGCCAGTCAAGCTTCGCGATCTCTATTTCTAAGTTAACACTTTTGAGGCTTTAGTCATTAGTCACGAGTCATTCGAGCAAATTTGAATTTTTCATTTTCACTTGAAAATAAAGTGGCGCGGGCTTACCATTTTTTGTATTCCAAAAATTTTCCCGACATAATTATTTTCACTCGATCGCCTTTTGGGTCTGCTTCTTTCTCGACATCCAAACTAAAGTCGATCGCGCTCATAATCCCGTCACCAAATTTTTCGTGAATCACTGCTTTGAGTGGCATCCCGTAAACTTGCATAATTTCATAGAAACGATAAATCAGGGGGTCAACCGGAACCGAGGGTTCCAAAGAACCTTTTAACGGAGGTTCACAGAGAACCGCAGCCGTCTCGCTATCTAGTCCTAAAGCCGAGACAATTTTCTCGGCTTCATCTTGTGATGCGGTAGCTTGACGGTAAATAAGCGCGGCAATCCAAACTTCGTCGCGCCCTAAAACTTTTTCCAAATCTGCAAAACTAATTCCCTTAGCTTTTTTAGCCGCCAAAAGCTTTTCTGTAATTCCTGAAATTGCCATTAAATATTCTCCCCTTCACTTCTGTGTCAGATGTGAAATATGTCTCACATTTTGGTAATTTTGTCAATACTAAGTTGAGAAAAAAATCGAATTGATAGCTCGCAACTTCAGCAAAAGTTGGTCTCCTTAACCCCCGCAACTCATACAATTTGAGATTTGAGATTTGAGATGTTAGATTGGCAATGACTGATGACTACCAGGGTTGAGAGCTAGTCAACAGTTGCATTCTTTATTCCAACTGGTATCACAACCGATAAATCCTAAAATAAGTCATAACTGCCCTGTGGCAATGGTACAGTTGGCAGTATATGTAATAAAAGTTACACACGCAAAGGCCTTCGGCATTCGGCAAACGGCTGAATTTTGATCGTGCTAGCCTGAAGCTCAATCCTCGCTCACGCAGCCAAAGCGCCTTTACCACTCAAAACAGGCAATTGACAAAAGTATGGAGATTCAGACCAAAGATTACACGATACAGTACGATCGCGCTACGCAAACAGTCACCTGTAGTGGCTCGTTCCGACTCAGCCAGGTGGAAGAATACGCACCCATCGTCGATCTGCTCAACGAAGTGGCTGACTCCTGCCCAAACACGGTGACTCTAGACTTGCGAAAGCTAGAATTTTTAAATAGTTCTGGAATTAATATTTTCTCAAAATTTGTGATCAAAGTGCGCCAGCAAAAAAATATTCAAATCGCCATCAAAGGTTCTAAACATATCCCCTGGCAGATAAAATCCCTGAAAAACTTGCAGCGGCTGATGCCTTCCTTGCACTTAGAATTGGAATAATAACGAAAAAGGTAAACAGGAATCCCCGGCTAAGTGCGAGAACCAGGATGAGGGTGGCTGAAGTTAATCGGAATAAGTCATAGTTAAACTAGCACAAAACCATAAAAATCTTCAGAACCGACTAAAAATTACCAATTTTCAATTGCTATGCAGGAAGAACCATCGACAGAACAGCTACTTTTCGACGTTCAGCGGCTGAGTGCGGAACTTGAAAACTTGAAGCGCGAAAAGGTTGACCTAGAACTTTTGCTGGAGACTACCACCGAACATTCAGATACGATGGAAGCTCACTTGCTGAGCAAAGCTCAGTTGGCGCTGCGTTCAAGCGAAGAGCAGTTTCGGGCGATCGCCTCGGCAACTCCGGTGCCGATATTAGTTTCTCGCCTCTGTGACGGCTTAATTATGTATGCGAACGCTCAATTGGCTTCTCTCCTGAACATACCCCTAGAAAAATTGATCGGCTGCAGCACTCCAGACTTTTACTTGAACCCCGCCGATCGCCCAAAGGTACTTGAGGCACTTGCTAAAGAGGGATACCTCCAAAACTACGAAATCCACTGCAAAAAATCAGACGGCACCGCTTTCTGGGCGATGATCTCGGTTCAGTCGCTGGTGTTTAACGGGCAGCAGACGGCATTGTGCGCCTTGTACGACCTCACCCAGCGCAAGGAAGCAGAACAAACCCTCCAAGAGAGCGAAAAGCGTCTCCGCCGCCAGAGTTTGGCTTTGTTGCAGCTAGGTAGGCAGAGGACTCTCAACAGCGGTGCGCTGAATGTGGGAATTCGGGAAATTACCGAGGCTGCTGCCCGGACTTTGGATGTGGAAAAAGTCAGCGTCTGGCTTTACAACCATGGAAGATTTGGAACTCGGTACCCCAGCGATCAGCTAAATTTTACCGAGAGAGTTCTCGCCCAGAACCAAACAGAGCCACTCGATACAGAGGCCGCTGCCCCAGAGCAACACGAGGGGGTGAATCATTCTAAGTTTAAAATGCCCAACCTCAAATTAGTTTGTCTTGACGTGTACGATCGCACCCAGGAGAATCATTTGAGCCGGGAGTGCATATCGGCAAGCGATTTAAATTTATCAATTTTAGATGTTGAAGGCGACGCACCGGGCGAAAATGTGCGATCGGACAATGGTTTAGAACCTACGACAAAGACTCAAAACTCTCTACAAACAAATTTGTCCCACTCATCTTCCCTAGCCGAACATTCCGCTGTGCTGCCAAATGCCAGCAAGCCCAATTCATCCATATTAAATGTAGCAATTAGGCTCGGTGGGCAGATCGTGGGCATCCTCTCTCTCGAACATATCGGCGCGCCCCGCCAGTGGGCTCTGGAGGAACGCACCTTCGCTGATTCTTTGGCAAATTTGGTAGCGCTGGCGATCGAAGGATTTGAGCGCCAGCGGGCTCAGGAAGCACTCTCCAAAGCCAAAGCCCAGCTAGAAATGACCGTCGATCAGCGCACCGCTCAACTCACCGCCGCCAATAAACTGCTCCGCATCGAAATTGCCGAGCGCAAAAGAGCCGAAATAGCCTTGCAAGAAGCCTTACACAAAGCTGAAGCAGCTTCGAGAGCTAAAAGCACTTTTTTAGCCAATATGAGCCACGAGCTGCGGACGCCGCTCAACGCGATTATCGGTTACAGCGAAATGCTACAAGAAGAAGCACGAGAATCGGGACTCGAAGAGATCATTCCCGATACCCAAAAAATTTATAACGCTGGCAAACACTTGCTGACTTTAATTAACGATATTCTCGACCTTTCTAAGATAGAAGCTGGTCGGATGGAGCTTTATTTAGAAAAATTTGACCTCAGTAATTTAATAGAAGAAGTCGTTGCAACTTTGCACCCTTTGGTCGAAAAAAATCACAATCAATTGCAAGTTTCTTGCTCTGAAAATTTGGGAGTGATGTATGCAGATTTGACTAAAGTCCGGCAAATTCTGTTTAATTTGCTCTCAAATGCCCTGAAGTTTACCGAAGGTGGAACGGTGCTGTTGAGCGCGACTCGCGAACCAGCCGGCGACACCGATTGGGTTTATTTGCAGGTATCTGATACGGGGATTGGAATGTCGGCAGAACAGCAGCAGGGTTTGTTTCAACCTTTTATTCAAGGGGACGCTTCGACTACTCGCAAGTACGGTGGCACCGGTTTAGGATTGGCCATTAGTCGCTTGTTTTGCCAGATGATGGGCGGCGATATCACTGTTGAGAGTGTGTTGGATGTTGGCTCTACTTTTACTGTTCATTTAAAGACAAAAGTTGATATTAGTTAGAAGCAAATTGGGCAACTAGCAATGTAGGGGATGTAACGGATTTAATGGGTGGGGGTTTTGCCAGGAATTGTGTAGGGGATTTAACGGATGGCAAAAGATGGAATAATTCCCCCATTACCCATTCTCCCATTACCAATTACCCATTCCCTTTTTTATTGTGACACCGATCGCGATCAACCTCTGTTTTCGATCACACAGTAGCATTTTTTTTCAGCCTAGAATACCTATATTATTCCAAGATTGTCCTGCAGGCACGATAGGGGGCCTCGCTGCATTCACAAGTCCCACCTCAACCTAATTAAGGCGGTGGGGGGTTGCTTCCAGAAAGGCAATTTGGTAAAAGTAATGCTATGGTCGCGAAGCAGTAGAAGGCAAAATTTAACAGGAAATCAGGAAGTTTCAAAAGTCTCTGGACGCAGAAACACAATTCTGCTTTTTGCCTTCATACTGCTTCTACGGGCGAGATAGCACTGCTGCTGAAAGCAATGCACAATTTCTCAGAATCAAAGGAGTGCATCTACATGATTAAACCTTGCAGTCAACCGCTAAAAATAAACCCTTTTACTTGTTATCGCGATCCGGCTACAGGCAGGTGGACTACTGTAGTTACAAGTGTTCCAAACACTTGCGAAACAGACTCTAGTTTAAAAGCAGAAGCCGAAGGCGAAAACGAAGGTAAAGCAGAAAGGATCGTTTCTGCTTCGCCTGCTGTCTCGGTGTCGAAAAAAGTCCTTTCTTTCTCCCTGCCTCCATTTAAACACCGTGCCAAAAAATCTGCTGTTAGTGTCAGCAGGTAGATATCGCAGGGGTCTAATCTAGTTTCCACGGTTAGTCCCCGACGATCGTCAAACCAAACAAAACAAACTTATCCATAGCTTAAACTGTCAAAAAGCGATATACTGGCAGCAAACTTTCTCCTTCAATATCCGTGAAGTATTTGCTCGATCGCTGCCTCCACTTTGTATGGACAGACCGACCAATTCGCCAGCGGGGAACAGTCATCATTGCTATTCCCATGATTTTTCTGTTTGCTTCGCTGCTAGCAATTGCAGCCCTCCGGGATAGTGCCCTACAGATAAGAAAGCGAGCAGATACTAATAAGGCATTACTTCAGGAAACTAACCGCATGATAACCCTGGTGGTGGATGCGGAAACGAGCGTTAGGGGTTATGGCTTGACAAAGCGCCGCGAATTTCTATCACCCTACTTAGAAGCAAAGAAGAGTTTGCCTCCGCTACTGGCTAAACTCAACGTTTTGGTTCAAGAAAACAAACTGCAAGCTCAGCGATTTGAAGAAATTAAAAAAAGTACCGAACAGCATATAAATTTCTTGCAAAACACTTTGAATAAGCTGGACAGTTCGGCAATAAGGATGCAGTCGCCGGAAATAATTGAGGTGTTCACTCAAGGCAAATTGAGGAGGGAGAACCTGCGCGCAAAAATTAATGTGTTTGCTAATGCCGGCGAAGCCTACCAGAAAAGTCTAGATCGGCAATTAGGGGAGTTAGTAGATTTCATTAATTTTGTGCAAGTTGCGGGTTTACTTTCCGGCTGTTTGGGTGCAGGGGCTTCCTGGTATTTATTTGATAGTTTAGAGAAGGAATTGAGCAAGCGGGAAGCGGGCTTGGAAGAAAGTAAAAGTCGCATTCAAGCTGTGGTAGACAATGCGGCTGACGGTATTATTACTTTGGACGCACAGGGAAATATTGAGTCTTTTAATAGGGCAGCAGAAAAGATTTTTGGCGAGAAAGCCGATCGAATAATGGGATCTAACCTGCGGCGGCTGATAGCTCAACCGCTGCCGCACAGCAGTGTGGGGGATTATTCGATCGAATATTTTGTGTTACATCCAGATACTAGGCTGAAGACTTACCAGCAAGAAACAGTTGGAATTCGACACGACGGAACGAAGTTCCCGATGGAGTTGGCTGTCAGCGAAATGCGTCTGGCAAATCAACACTTGTTTATTGCGATTTGCCGCGATGCCCGAGGACGAAAACAAGCCGAAGAAACTCTGCGAAAGCAAGCGCAAATGCTGGATTTGGCAAATGATACGATCGCGGTCCTAGACTTGAATGGGGTAATTTCTTATTGGAATTTAGGGGCGAAGTGGCTCTACGGGTGGCGGAAGTCGCAAGCAATAGGAAAAAATATTCACAAGCTTTTACAAACAGAATGGGCCCAACCTTTTGAGGTAATTCAAAAAGTATTTTTCGAGAAGGGTTCTTGGCAAGGAGAACTGGTGCGAACTAAGAAAGACGGGACAAAAATAACGGTGGCAAGCCGCTGGACTTTGCAGTACGACAAGCAAGATCAACCAGTGGCTATTTTGGAAATCAGCAACGATATTAGCGATCGCAAACGCTCAGAAATTGCTTTAGCCGAAAGCGCGCAGCGGTTTCGCGCTACTTTTGAGCAGGCGGCAGTAGGCATGGTTCAAGCGACTGTGGAAGGCAAATTTCTCTTAGTCAATCAAAAACTTTGCGAAATTTTGGGCTACAGCCGGCAAGAATTGGTGGAGAAAAGATTTCAGGATATTACTTGGCCTGGAGATTTGGCAAGCGAACTGGAACTTTTGCGCCAATTGTTAGCAGCAGAAATTGAAAATTTCTCTGTGGAAAAGCGCTACATCCGCAAAGACGGAGAGTTGGTGTGGGCAAACTTAACGGTTTCGCTGCTGCGAGAACAAAATGGCACTCCATTTCTGATGAGTGTGATTGAAGATATTAGAGAACGCAAACAAGCTGAGGAATCGCTGCGGTTGCGCGCTCAAGAATTGAGGTTGACAGCCCAAAATCTAGCTCAAACGACGAATAGTTTAAGAAAGCGGAATCAAGAATTAGACCAGTTTGCTTATGTAGTTTCTCACGATTTGAAAGCGCCACTCAGGGCGATCGCCAATCTCAGCAGTTGGATAGAAGAAGACCTCAGCGAGTCGATGACAGAGGAGACTCTGCACCAAATGAACCTGCTGCGCGGCAGAGTTCACAGGATGGAAGGTTTGATTGAGGGATTACTGCAATATTCGCGCGTCGGACGGATTCAAGTGCCTTCAGAAATGGTAAAAGTTGAGAAGTTATTAGCAGAAATTATTGATTCGTTGGCGCCGCCGTCTGGATTTGAGGTGAAAGTTGAACCGGGAATGCCAACTTTTGTGACCGAAAAATTGCTGCTACAGCAGGTTTTTTCTAATTTAATTAGCAACGCAATTAAGCATAACCGAGCTGAATCGGGTCATGTAAAAATATCGGTTAAAGAGTTAGATGATTTTTACGAGTTTTCTGTAGAAGATGACGGGCCGGGGATTGATCCTCAATATCACGATAAAGTTTTTGTGATTTTTCAGACCTTGGAAGCTCGCGATAAAGTTGAAAATACTGGGATTGGTTTGTCGCTGGTGAAAAAAATTGTCGAAGGTCAAGGGGGCAGTATTTCCCTCGAATCTGCTGAAGGTGAGGGAGCAACTTTTCGGTTTACTTGGCCGAAGCAACCTATTAGCCAAGACGGAAAATAACACTACTCACGGCGATCCAAAGAGTAAATGTAGGGTGCACCCGGACTACCAAGAACCAGATAGCGAGTGTTTAAACTGGATCACAACGGATTTCGATGATAAATCCATCAGGATCGTAAAAGTAAATGCCGCGTCCTGTAGCGCGAGTGACGGGGCCGCTGTCGATCGCAATTTGATTTGACTTTAGCACTTCCAGAGCGCGATCGAACAAAGCCGGATCGATGTCGAAGGCTAAGTGGTTGGCGCGGGTAAAAGCTTTCTCCGGGTCTGGGTTTGGCGGTTCTAAGTCTGGCTGCCAAAATAAGTCAATAACAGTGCCGTCTGGGGTGACGAAATTAGCAACTTTACCAGCCGCTACCATTTCTGTTAAAGTTGCGGGAATTTCTGCACCTGTTAGTTCGTGGAGGCCGAGAATTGTACCGTAGAAGTGCCGGGAAGCTTTCATGTCGCGCACGTTTAAAGCGATATGGTGAACGCGGCGCAAATTCCCCGGCGCGAGGACAATTTTGACGTTGTTTTCGGTAGTTTGCATGATTGTCAATTGCGAATGTTCAAATTGAATGCAGTTTGATTTATTCAGAGGGTGCCCTGTAAAATAAGCATTTTAAGTTGGTAGTGAGGACTACTGCCATCCGATTTCTAGGATAACTGAAGTCCTCACTACCAAAACTTTTATTCGAGTTGTGCGATCGCACATCATATCGATTAGTATTATTTTTCTTTAGGAAACGATGCCATGCCTACAAATAGCATTGCCAGACCCCCTGCCAGAATTGCGAAGGCAAGTACACCTACAACTAAATCTAATCCCGATGTATTTTCCATTAAATTAAACTGTTCTCCAATTAAATACAATCATCGGTATTTTTTCATGGTTGAGTGCTTGCACACAATGGGGAATATCAGAAGAAAAAATTAGCTCTCAATTTATTAGAAAAAAAGCCTATTAATTTCTTCCGTCTTCCCTAAACATCCATCCGTTAAATCAGTTAAATCCTGTACACAGCTTAGTTGCCGAACTTCTTATTTTGCCAATTCTCGCTCAATAGCAGCGATTAGTTCTGGCGAATCGGGGCCAACACTGCTGCGGAATCTGGCCACCACTTCACCCTGTTTGCTAACTAAGAATTTCTCAAAATTCCAGGAAACCTCACCCTTGGGCTCGACTGCACTCGTAAGCTTAGCGTATAGCGGGTGCTGCTGAGTACCTTTAGCGCGTACTTTGTCAAATAATTCAAAGCTGACGCCGTATTTGGTAGTACAGAAATTGACGATTTCTGGATTACTTCCGGGTTCTTGGCCTCCGAAGTCGTTGCAGGGAAATCCTAAAACACGGAGTCCAGCCGCGCTGTACTTCTGGCTCAATTCTTCGAGTCCTTTGTATTGAGGTGTATAGCCACATTTGGAAGCTACATTAACTATCAAGAGTACCTTGCCAGCGTACTCTCCTAGCTGCTTGTCTTCGCCTGCGATCGTTGTTACTTTAATGTCGGAGATTGTGCTGGGCATTTTCAAATACTTTTAAATTTGACCACCACAATTTTACCGCAAGTCCGTACAATTTTGTCTAGAGGTCGATCGCTAAAAATTTCAATATCCCGATCGGGGCGGGTTGAGGCATCTCGCGCTTATATTATAGATATGGGTGAATCCGCCCCTACAAAAATGACGGTTAATTTACCGAACATGATGTTAGTAGATGGCGGTGAACTTTCTCCCGATCAGGGATCGCCACAGTCCGCTCTTAGATTTAAGTTTCTCGCTAATAGCTAAAATCTACACGGAAAAGGACGAATATTTTAACTTTCTGAGTGGTGTTCGGTCATCCATTTTTGGTAAGTATCCTCAAGTTGCTTGTCTTCGAGAACGAGTTCGAGGCGGACTTTGACGCAACCGTGACGGGGTTGAGAGGCGATCGAATTTAAGATTTTGCTAGCTTTCTGCACAGAGGTAAATTCAGCCTTAACTGTCGGTTCATGGCGATCGCTCTTAATCTCGGTCAAATCTATACCGGTGATGTGTCCTTCGCCTAAATCTATTTCTGCCAACACCTTCGGATCGTCGCCGACTTGTTCGACAATCAGCTTTTCCCACTGGATGGGTACTTGTACCATCCGAGTTTCAATTTCTTTTCGCACTATGACTTCGCCGACTTTGCGCTTGCTGCGATTGATCACCAATCGTTCTTCTAGCAGGCGAATTACTTCTTGATCGACAATATCCAAGTTTTCCTCATCCTGATCTGTCTCCCAATTTGCATCTGTGCGATCGGCATCTGTTAGATTTGACATAACTGTTGAGGGATTTGTTAACTCACTGTTGCTAAATTCACTATCCGGTTCAGAGGCATTTTCTAAATATGGATGCCCGCCATTTGCCGAAACTACTGGCAGCAGATCGACTTGATCCGAATTAATAGTTACAAACAGCGCCTTTTGGTGATAATCGACTTTTTTGAGCAGCTTAACACTTAATAAAAAAATGCGGGCGTTTTCGCTGCCTAGCCCAGCCACCACAAAGTTTAACTTACCGTTAGCATCAAAATATACATCTTTAACTTTGCCTACCAAGTGACCTTGGTTGTCTTTCACGGTAAAACTTTTTAGCTTAGTTCTGACTTTTTCAGGTACCCGGTTGAGACGGGTTATTGATTTGGCAGTTGCTATCTTTTCTGCTGATGCTTGACCGTTCATTTTTTAAACTTTCCTGCTTAGAGATTTTTCTTATGAATTGGTAAGGGGAAATTGGTAAAGGCGGGGAAAGTGCATAAACGTTGCCAAAACTAGACAAGTTTTGTACCCCCCCGCCCCTCACATAGGAATTGCGCGATAACTACCAATCCAATCAAACCTGCGCGGTGACAGAATTATGTCCTTAAGGCGCAATTCCTATGCAATAGCTGTTGCGGTTGGTTTAGATCTTGTTATTTTTATTATCTACAACCGCAGTTCCATCAGTCTTAACGTCTAATTCTTCACGACGCAAGGTTTCTTCGCCCTCAACCGTGCTGCGAACAACTTCTTTTCTGACGTTGACTTCTTCCCGGACAAAAGCTTCCTTGTGAATGTCAGCCGTTTCTTCGTAGACTTCCATGCGTGCAACTTCCCCTGATTGGAAGTCAGCCTCACCGACTGAAACTACTCGACCCGCTTCTACCGGGGTTACTCGATCGATTACAACTCGTTCTTTTTCAATGGGTACTGAAGCTCGCGCTGTTTCAGTTTCCACGCGCTTGCCCACTGCTACTTCGCCTGTTTTTGCGCGGTGTTTGTTGGCAATCAAGCGTTCTTCATAAAGCTTGAGATTTTGGTGCTGCTGTTCGTTGGTTTCGTAGAGAGGGCGGTCGATATCGTAGTTGTAGCTGCTACGATCGTAGCTAGCAGGAGTTGCAGTGGCAGCGGCAGTTCCTTGATTGCGGTAGACGCCTCTTACCTGTTCTTCGCGATCGTAATCTACTGCTTCTAAATCATTGTAAGCAGGCAATTGTTCTGCTTGAGCTTTGTTGCGAAGGCCTGTGGCGTGGACGCGACGGGCTCCGTAGTCGAAGCGGGCCGAGCCGATTGGCAACAATACTTTTTTGCCAAAAATCCAAATACCCGTATCAATTACCAGATAGCGGAAACGACCAGTGTCATCAACCAAAGCATCATAAACTGTGCCTACTTTTTCATCAGAGTCGCCAGCATAAACATCAAATCCCTTGATGTCGTCTCCAGCAAAGATTTCTTCCTGATAGTTAGGGTAAAATTCTGCTAATCTTTGAAGTGCCATGTGTTTTTTCCTCTTTGCTCTACTTAAATTAATAGTAGAAATTAATTCGCCAACTTCCCTCTCCCTAAAGTCAGAAGTGTATAATTTAGGTTGTTTAATACTATAGGAATACTACGGCATCTCTGCTTCTGTGCTAGCGCGCTCAGCTATTTTAAAGATTGTAAAACTCTACAATCGTCAATCTTATAACAAGTATTAAAACTCAAAGCCAACCGTAGGAACACGGCATTGCTGTGTCCTCCTCCCTCTGCAGGAGACTCCTTTGTGGTGTGCCTATTGTTAATAATTGTTAACTAGGTGGTGACAAATCAGCATTACATAGTAATAGACAAAAATTAAAGCCCCTCATCTTGCAGGAGAGGGGCTTCGGGAAAGTTAGAAATTTTAAGTTCAGAGTTGATTGAATTGAGTTCTGATAGCTTCTATCCGACTGCGGTTAACTCCCAAATCCGACTGTCCCAGACGCGAAGCCGATCGCACATGGATGACTTTTGCTTCATCATCTACCAAAAATTCAACGTCATCAACAAACCCCATCAAAGCACTGGTGAACTCCGCATACAGGTAATTATCAGTTGCCGTGATAATTTTAGTTTTTCCATAGGACTCGATCACTCCTTTGAGCTTTACCATAGCTTCCGCAGCGGACGAAGTGTATGCCAAAGGCTCAATTTTGTGTTCGGCATCTTGACTGAAGCTGCTGACGCAGTTGGGGGAACTCGGGCACGCTGCGAGTTTTTCTGACTGAATCCCGATATTGGCAGGTCTTGTTCCAGCAAACATTGTTTTTTCTCCGGGTATAGCGATAAAAGTAGCGATCGACAGTACCGCTACTGCTAGTAGTGATATTAAAATAACCACGACTTTTTTCCATGCTGTCGGCGATTTTGTTTCAACTGTTTGCAAAGGATTAGCCCTCCTGAAAGTATAAATGCGGTCTACTTTTCATATTAATTGAAATTAACATCAAAAAATTAAAAATATTTATTTTGTTCTTCAATTAACCAGTAAGTCAGCATTCTTCCTTTACCTTTAATCGGGATATGACCCCGTTCTTCCAAAACAAACTGCTCTTTCAAACGCTCGTAAGTCGCCGCCGTCACTTGAATTTTACCAGGCAATCCGTTAGATTCCATGCGTGAAGCAACATTAACAGTATCACCCCACAAATCATAGCTAAATTTACTAATCCCAATAATGCCAGCCACCACCGAACCGCTGTGAATTCCGAGCCTCAATTGAAAATTTTCTCCCATTTTGGCATTAAACCTCCTCAAAGCTGCCTGCATCTCCAAAGCTAAAAGTGCGATCGCCTCAGAGTGATCCTCCCGTGGCGTCGGCAAACCCCCAACCACCATGTAAGCATCCCCAATCGTCTTAATCTTTTCCAACCCGTGCAATTCAGACAACCTATCGAACTCCGAGAAAATCCCGTTCAAAATTTCTACCAACTGCGTTGGACTTTTGTGAGCAGAAAACTGCGTAAAACCCACCAAATCAGCAAACAAGACGCTTACCTCATCAAAATGATCCGCTATCAACTTTTGCTCTTTTTGTAAGCGATCCGCAATAGGTTTCGGTAAAATATTCAGCAGCAATTTCTCTGTTTGTGCTTGCTGCACTTTCAGCGCTGCTTCAGCTTGTTTCCGCTGAATCAACGAACCAAGCTGCGTAGCAACCGCGCTCACTAATTCTAACAAGCGTGGCTGACATTTCAGAACTTTTTCGCGATAAAAAATCAAAATAGCTAACACTTGATTGTCCGCTACAATTGGCACCCCAAAAGCCGCTTTCAATCCCAAACTTACTGCAATTTCCGCTCGTAAAAAAACTTGTTGCGGTGCAGTAGAAACATCATCGATCCATTCAGACTGCTGCGACTGCCAAATCCTACCTGGGAGTCCCACACCGGGAGCAAAAATTAACTGCCAACTTGTTTGTCGGAATTGAGCAAAACTCAAGTCACTAACGTACCTGCCTGTAGCGCATTTTAAAAACCCCTCACTACAAGGAATCCAAGCTTCGCCCAGATTCCATTCAATAGTTTTGCAAATTAAACCTAAAATCAAATCTATAGCAGAGTCAAAATCCTCAGACTTGCTAATAGCTTGAGTAGCCTCCAGCAGCAATCTTGTTTCCATTTCCACCTGGTGGCGTTCAGCGATTTCCTGGTGCAACTGGATATTTTGAGCGGTCAATTTTTGATTTTTTTCTTGCAATTGCATTTGCAATGAACGCACAGTAAGTTGATTGCTCACTCGTGCCAATACTTCTTTCACCTGAAAAGGTTTGGTGATATAATCTGCTCCGCCCACTTCAAAAGCTTTTGCTTTATTTATTCCTTCTTCTAGCGCGCTGAGAAAAATAATTGGAATTTCCCTGAGTTTCGCTTGTGATTTTAATTTTTTACATAGTTCGTAGCCGTCAATATCCGGCATCATAATATCGAGTAAAATCAAATCGGGTGGGCTGGATTGAATTGCATCTAACGCCGAAAAACCATTAGTAACCGGTCGAACTTTATAGCCATTTTTTTGCAAAATTCTAATCAACAAACGCAGATTATCTGGCGTATCGTCAACTACTAAAATATCTGCTTGAGCGTTTTCAGTTTGTTCCGCCTTCATCTGCATTATCTGATTCCTCCGCCTCGGCAATTAAATTGAGAATTTTCTGGTAATCAAAATTATCGAGATGACCCTGGAGGATTTCCGCAAATTCAGGATGAGGCTCCCTTATTTCGTCTATTGTCCTGACAATTAAGTCAAAATCAGCACTGCGGATTACCTGCTTCATGTTGTCTACCCATTCTGCGGGAAGTGTAGGTAAATAAGCAAGCGCAGCATTAGGGAGGTAGCCAGATAAATTATTTCGATCGCCTATTGAGATAAAGTCCCTTGAGTTAGAGTAGAGATACTTCACCCCCAAATGTTTGTTGATGGCATCAAATATATCTGTTTTGCGGAAAGGTTTGCTAATAAAATCGTCGCAGCCGATTAATAAAGCAAACGCTTGCCTCCCTTCAATTGTACTAGCTGTCAAAGCAATAATCTTTGGAATCGGAGAGTCGGGATGGGAAATATTCATTTCCCCCTCTTGCTCTCTCTGCTTGATTCTAGCCTTAATTTGTTTAGTAGCTTCGTAGCCGTCCATCACTGGCATTCGCACATCCATCAAAATTAAGTGGGGATGCCAATTTTCCCACATTTCTATTGCTTCCTGGCCGTTGGTGGCTTGTTCCACCCGGAAACCTAAAGGAGAAAGCATTTTAACTAAAAGTTGGCGGTTGTCTTCGCGATCGTCCACAATTAAAATCCGGTAGCACGGTTGATTGGGTTCCAACCCACTAACTTCGCGGTTAATTTCCGGATCTGGAAGCTCAGCAGCATAAACTGCACCGACTGGAATTTCAAATTTAAAAGTAGTGCCGAGTTCCAGTTGACTTTCTACGACAATTTCTCCTCCCATCAGGCGGACAAATTGACGGCTGATCTTCAATCCTAAACCCGTGCCTTTCTGATTTTTTTTACCGGAAGCGGTTTGCACAAACGCCTTAAAAATATTGCCCAATTCTTCGGGAGCAATGCCAACTCCTGTATCTTCTATTTCAAATAGAAGGAAAAAACCCGGCACAGTTGAATAATCAGCCTCATCGCTCCATTCAACCTTGGCAAAATCACTGCTAGCTCTCGAAAATTCCCGAATACTTCTTGTGGTATCAAAGCAAGCTGTGGGACTATCCAATAAATCCAGAAATCCCGATTTTTCTAACTTGATCACTCTTAAGATGATTTCGCCTGTTTGGGTAAACTTAATCGCATTACTCAGAAGATTAATCAGCACTTGTCGCAGTTTAATATCATCGGTTCGCACGTACTGAGGAACATCAGCATCGCGCTGGAAATGCAACTGCAATTCTTGATTATGTACTCGCAGTTGAAACATATCTTGCAAATCGTCAAGCAAGCGGTAGAGGTCGAAGTTTTTCGGGTTGAGTGTCATCCGTCCCGCTTCGATTTTTGACAAGTCTAACACTTCATTTATCAAGCTCAGCAAGTGTTCGCCACTACGGCGAATAATTCTCATATTTTCTCGGTTTTCGACAGTCAGATCCGGGCTGGGTTCCATGACTTGTGCAAAGCCGAGTATAGAATTGAGAGGGGTGCGTAACTCGTGGCTCATATTGGCAATAAACGTGCTTTTAGCTTTGTTTGCTGCTTCAGCAGCTAAGGCGGCTTGTTGCAGTTGTTCTGTGCGTTCGTCAATTTTGGCTTCTAAGGTGTGGTGGTATTCTGCTAGTATTTTTTCGGCTTGTTTGCGATCGCTAATATCTTGAAAAGCTGCGATCGCATAAACAATATTTCCGCTAGCGTCAAAAATCGGCGTCGTATTGATCTCGATCGCAATTCTTTTGCCATCTTGACGGAGTTCTACATCGTCAACCTTGACAGATTCTCCTTTCAGTGCACGCAAAATTGGCAGATTATCCGGGGGGTACAGCTCATCAGTATTGGCAACATAAAGTTGATAAGTGGCAGCTAATTGTTCCGCAGTGCTTTCCGGGATAGTGTTTGCACCCAGCAAATCCCGCGCTGTTTGGTTGAAATAGGCGATCGAACCATCGGGATGATAAACAGATACCCCCACGGGCAAAGCTTCTAAAAATTGACTCAGGCGACTTTCACTCGCAGACAGCGCCTCATTTACTAGCTTTAACTCATCGTTTACTTCTTGGCGCTTATGAATTTCATCTGTTAACTTTTGATCTTGCAAATAACTGTGAACAGCTTCTACTACCGTTAATTTTAAGTCTTCATTTTGCCAAGGTTTAGGGATATAACGGTACAATTTAGCATACTTAATAGCATTACTCAGGGCTTCCAAATCTGCTTGCCCCGTTAGCATAATGGTCAGCGTCTCCGGCGAGCTTTCGTGAATTTTTCTAAGCAGCTCATCCCCTTTAATATCCGGCATGATATAATCGGAAAGCACCAAAGCAATCTCGTATTCATCTGCCTGCAAATCAGCCAGCAACTCTAAAGCATCAGCCCCCCCTTCAGCGGTTTCAATTATACACCGATCGCCGATCGCCTTTTTCAGTTCAATCTTTAAACTCTTCAAAACGTCAGGTTCATCATCAATACAAACAATCACAGGTTTTTTCATAACTTAGCCAGCCCAGATTTTATAATGTCTATTAAGTCTTTGCTTTGCCAGGGTTTGTACAAACAACAGTATAAATCTGCTTCTTCTAATGCCCGCTGAACTGCCCCTGCATCCGCTTGTCCAGTCAACATCACTTTAATAATTTTAGGATATTTTTGGTGAACTTTAATTAAAAGTTCGTCACCTTTAATTCCCGGCATCAGCCAATCAGAAACAACCACAATCACCCGAGCTTTTTTTTGAAATTCCTCCAGTAAATCTAAAGCTTCATCACCACTTTCAGCTAATTCATAAAAGTAATCATTTTTAAATTCATTTTTGAGCTGAACCTTGAGAGTATTCAGGATATCCGGTTCATCATCAACGCAAAGAATTACAGGCTTATTCATCTTTTTCTCTCTGCTTAAATTGTAGTAGGTTTACTGACATGAATTCTTTTTACATTGATTTCCGGCAAAGATGCAGGATATCTGCCCCCTATCTTATTTTAATAGGACTTCCGAAGATAAACCCGGTTTCTTGTAATAAATCTTGTATTTATCTGCGAGACAGCGACGGGTGTCACCGGGAATCAGCCCCCTGCAAATAAGTTTTGTTTAATAAATTGGCAGCGAGACTGTAAAAGTTGTCTGCCCCGGTACAGAATCTACAGCAATTGTACCTTCGTGTTTTTCCACAATTTTTTTCACAATATCCAATCCCAAACCGCTACCTTCGCCCGCAGATTTAGTCGTAAAAAACGGCTGAAAAATTTTGGGAATAACTTCTGAGGGAATACCTTTGCCGTTATCAGTAAACTTGAGGAAAATATTTGCCTCTTGCTGCCGAGTTTCAATCATCAAAATACCTTTATAATCCATGGCTTGCAGGGCATTATGAACGAGATTAGTCCAAACTTGATTTAAGTCATCGGGATAGCACATAATTTGGGGTAAATCTCCATAATCTTTTACTACTTCTATACCGTGTTTTAGTTGATTTTGATAAAGGGTTAACACCGTTTCAATGCCATCATGCAAGTTGGCCTGGACTTTTTCTGGTTTGCTATCAAAATGAGCGTAGGTTTTTAAGGCAAATACTACTTTACCCGACTTCGCTGTTGCTCTTTGGATCAGGCTAATACTTTTTTTGAAACTCGCAAACTGGTAAGCACTATTTAAAACTACTTCCCAATCCGGCGATTTAAAAAGCGGCAAAAACTCTTCTATGTTTTCGTAGATTTCCATGTCAACTAAAGTATCCGCAATTTCCTCGAAGTTTTCAACAGACTCTGCGCTCAAATCCGCCGCCAACTGCTGCTTAAATTTGCGTTTCTCTTTGCTTGTGAATAAAACTTCTTGATGGGTGGCTCTGTACAGTAAAGCTAAAAAATAAGCTTTGCTTTCGTCAGAAAGTTGTGGATAAATTTCAGCAAATTTTTCTAAAAACTCGTCGGAGAAATTAGATATATTATTAATAGAGGAACCTATAATGCCCAAGGGGGTATTGATTTCGTGGGCAATGCCGGCAATCAGTTGTCCCAGAGCTGCCATTTTTTCCGATTGAATCAAATGCTCTTGGGTTGCTTGCAGTTGGTGCAGGGCATTTGCTAAATCTTGATTTTTTTCTTGCAAAGTTTGTTGCAGTGAACAAATTTTTAAGTGAGTTTCTATCCGGGCTAAAACTTCTTCAATTTGAAACGGTTTAGTAATAAAGTCAACTCCGCCCACTGCAAAAGCTTTAACTTTATCCAGCACGTCATTGATCGCACTAATAAAAATAACAGGAATGTCTTTGGTAATTTCCGAAGCTTTGAGTTGCTGGCAAACTTGATAGCCGTCCATTTCCGGCATCATAATATCCAGCAGCACAAGATCCGGGGGTATTTTTTGAGCAGCAGACAATGCTAGCTTGCCATTGGGTACGGGGCGAACTTGATAGCCTTTTTCGCTCAAAATTCCTGCCAGCAGCCGCAGGTTTTCTGGCGTATCGTCCACAACTAAAATATTAGCTCGATGGGTTTTAAGTGAAGTTGAAGTCATCTGGTATTTACTGTTTCTCGCTGAGTTCGATTATGTTCAAAATTCTGTCATATTCAAAATTATTAATGCAATCTTGAAGCTTGCCCGCAAGAGAGGGATTGACAGTGCCGATTTGTGCGATCGAAGTTGCGATCGCCTCCATCTCCACACTCAAAATACTTTGCTTAAATTGGGCCATCCAGTCTGGAGAAAGAGAGGCAAAAGCCTCCGGTGTCAGCACCTCCTGACTTGACTCCTCTACACCTGCGCCACTTACTGCGGTTGGATCTTCATAAATATAGCGTACTCCTAAATGTTTTCCCATCGCCAGAAAAATATCCTCCTCTCGGAACGGTTTCCGCATAAAATCATCGCAACCCGCCGAAAGAATCACCGCCCGTTCTTCCTCCAAAACGCTAGCAGTTAGGGCCACAATCGCCGTTGCTTGCCCGCCAGTTGTAGTTTTAATCTGTTTCGTTGCCTCATAGCCGTCCATGACAGGCATTCTCATGTCCATCCAAATCAGATGCGGTTCCCACTCCATAAAAATATCAACCGCTTCTTTACCGTTATTTGCTTCTCTCAACTCAAATCCGAGTGGACTGAGAAGTTTTACTAATAGTTGGCGATTCAAAGGTTTGTCGTCCACAATTAGCAAGCGATAACTCGGCTGATTCGGTTCGAGGGCAACAACTCGACGTTGAGTTTTTTTGCTTTCAATATCACTAGCTTTAACCAGATGAACTTGGATGTCAAACTGAAATACTGCACCCTTTCCGATCTCGCTACTAACAGTAATTTCACCTCCCATTAATTGCACGAACTGGCGGCTAATAGCTAAACCTAAACCCGTTCCTTCCTGAGAATCTTTACCTGTTTTTGTCTGCACGAATGCTTCAAACAACTGATGGATTTCTTCAGCAGCAATGCCTGCACCAGTATCTTGAACTTCAAAATGCAGCCAGTAGCGGCCGGGCAATTGGTCAGTGCTGTTTTTATGTATATTCTGCCTTCCTCCTTTGACTTGCACCGACACTCCCCCTTCTGAGGTAAATTTAATCGCATTATTGAGCAAATTAATTAAGACTTGCCGCAATTTAACTTCATCAGTACAAATGTAATGGGGAACTTCTCCGTCTGTGTCGAAGATTAATTGCAAACCTTTTTGCTCAGCTTTGAGAGCAAACATATCTTCTAAATCGTCGATTAGTTGGTACAAATCGAAGCTTTTTGCATTAAGCGTCGTGCGTCCGGCTTCGATTTTTGACAAGTCTAAGACTTGGTTAATTAAAGCCAGTAAATGTTCGCCACTCCGCAGGATAATTCCGACATTTTCTTGGTTTTCCTGAGACAACTTTTGACTGCGGATCAGGACTTGAGCAAAGCCGATGACCGCGTTCAGGGGCGATCGCAATTCGTGGCTCATATTGGCGAGAAAGGTACTCTTAGCTTTGTTTGCTGCTTCGGCCGCTTCTTTCGCCTGCTGCATTTTGATTTCCGCTTGTTTGTTATCAGTAATGTCTTTAATAAAACCTTCGTAGTAAAGTAGATTTCCGGCTTCATCGCAGACAGCGCGACAATTTTCCGAAATCCATATTATGCTGCCATCTTTGCGGTAAATTTCCGATTCAAAGTTTGATAGTATCCCGTACTCGTTCATCAGCGCTGCAAATTCGTCGCGGCGGTTGGGTTTCACGTAAAGCTGGTTCTTGAAATTCGGCTGTGCTGCTATTAATTCTGCAGGGGAGTCGTAACCGTAAAGCTTAGCTAAAGCGGGGTTAGCGCTGATGTATTTCCCATCACCAGCAGTTTGAAAAATTCCATTTAAAGCATTTTCATAAATGTTGCGGTACTTTTCTTCTGCTTCGCGGAGCGCAGTTTCTGCTTTTTGGCGATCGGTAATATCGCTAGAAATCGACAAAAAACAAGCTTCTCCCTCAATATCGATGGTTTCTATAGACAGCAGTGCCGTTCTTTCTGTACCATTTTTATTGCGAAACCTCAGCTCATAATTGTGAATTGCCGTCTGATCTTTCAACATTTGAATCATGCGGTCACGCTCTTTTAAACTCGCCCAAAAGTTGAGATCAACCGCTGTCTTACCGATAATTTCTTCCTGGGTGTAGCCCATCATCCGGCAAAAACTATCATTAACTTCTAGGTGACAACCGTCACGAATTCTTGTAATTGTAATCGCATTCGGACTGGAACGAAAAGCTTTAGAAAACTTTTCTTTTGCCTTAGCAAGATCGGCAGTGCGTTCTGCTACTTGCAGTGCTAAATTTTGGTTGTATGCCCTTAAGAATTTCTCCGCTAGTTTGCGTTTCGTAATATCTTGAAAAGCGCACATCCCGTAAATAATATTTCCTTTAGCATCGTAAATAGGAGTTCCCCAAACTTGCAGGGGAACAGTCTTGTGAGTTGAGGAGATTTCAATGTCATCAACAGTTACACTTTTGCCCTGTAAAGCATTTAAAATGGGGTCGCGCTCCGCAGGGTAAATTTCGTGAGTTCCTGCTAAATAAACTCGGTATAATTGGCGCAAATTTTCGGATTTTGCTGCGACAATTCCTTGAGATAAAAGTTTCTCTCCTGTAGGATTAATGTAGTGAGGTTGACCGTTGGGTTCTGTAATAAAAATGCCTAGCGGTACTGCATTGAGAAATTGTTTGACTCGGCTTTCGTTTTCCGATAGGGAAGTAAATGAATGCTGCAATTGCTCTGCCATGCTGTTAAAAGCAGCAGCAAGTTCTCCAAGTTCATCTTCGCGGTTCAGAGTGAGCTTTGTATCCCATTCATTCCGGGCCAAAGCTTTCGCCGCCGCATTCAATCTTAAAATCGGCTGTACGACCCATTTAGCAGTAAGAATCCCCAGAATTGTCGCACCAATCAAAGCTGCAACTGACAGTAAAAAAGTCGTGCGTGTGTTGAGGTTAATTTGCTCCATAAAGTCAGACTCGGGTACAACTACTACAATCAGCCAATCCAAGCCTCGATCGTCTTTAAAAGGAGCTACCTGAATAAAATTTCGCTTGCCGTCAACATCAAAAGTAAGCTGTTGAGAATTATTGATTTTAGCTAAGCTGTCGTAGTGTTTATCTAAATGCTGTGCGGTTTGTCTAATTACCGGATTGTCGCTTTCTGAAGCTTTGATGCGTCTTGTTTCTTTACCTTCCACCACAAATTCTGCACTCGCCGTTGAAGTAGCAATTAACATCCCCGATCGCTCCATCACAAAAGTTTGCCCCGACTTGCCAATTTTGAGGCTAACCAGAAATTCTTTGATTTTAGAAAACAGCAAATCGCTGCCAGCTACTCCTAACAGCTTGCCAGCGTTATCGTAGATAGGCAAAGCAGCAGTAATTGCCAGTTCCCTTGTCAAAAAGTCTGTATAAATTGGAGTCCAAATTGGTTTTTTTGCCGCCACCGCTGCTATGTACCAAGGGCGAATTCGCGGGTCGTAAATATTGGGTGAAATTTGCGCTAATTGAACGCGGTTTCCCTGAGAGTCAGGAGTATATCGAGCTAATTTATTGCCAGTAGAGCTGTCTGCTGCCGATATCATAATCCGTTCTTGAGTGCGGATTGCTCCCGAATGTTCTCCATTTTCTTTCCCTGTGTAAATGATGCTGATCGAATCAAAATATTGAATTTGTTCTAGGAAATGATGTTCTAGTTTTTGGTTGTCTTCTAAGTTCAACTGCCCCAATTTTATACCTTGAACGTTCAGGTGATTGACTATATGGGGAATTGACATATAATTTTCCATGCGGTCTTTGATGCGATCGCTAATTTCTCCCCGCAACTGAGCGGCCACCTCGTTGACCGCCCGCTGACCGTTTTGGAAAGATAGCCAACCTACAACTCCTACCGTGCCAACAATTTGCACTAAAAAAGGAACCACTAGCACCGTTTGTAATGGAGCTTTGCCGATAAATTTTGTAGCCAAACGATTGAGGGGTTTAGGAAACATATTCATCCTAAAAGTGATTAAAATTGGCAGTTTAAATTAGTAGGTGTTAAAATCTTGGAGCGAGAGACGAGCGAGTAATATCAAATCCGGTTAATCACTCATGGTCAAATAGTTTGATCTCGACCTTTAAAAGTTTTGAGGACTTTCGTCGTCACTAAGTAAGTGCAAATAAACATTACATGGTTCGGGCGGGTGAGAAGACTCATCTACTCACTTCGATCGTGGATCTTAATTAAACCCTCTCTGATAAGATTAAGATACTATGGTTATTTTGCGATGACCTACTTACAAACTTACAGTTCGCGATCGCACTCCGACCCAAGACAGCGGGTTTCGGCTTTGCTCAACCACCGGGTTTTTTACTGCATCTGCGGGATCGAACGAAGTATTGCTGTGAAAAAACCAAGGTGAGGATTACCCCTGGCATCGCCAACTAACTTAATCAGGGCTGACGTACTCAAGGGCGTTAAATCAAGGCTTTGAGAGTGCTTCCCTACGTTTGCCATGACACAAAATCTTAGTACGTGCGTAAGTTTTATTAATTAGAGTACGATCGCCCAAATGTTAGCACGATCGCACTATCCACTGCAGCACACAACCCAAAAATCTGTATTTACCTGCGATTCAACTCCATCCTTTCGCCGTAACGTAACAGCATATCCAAACTCTCCAAACGATTTTGCCAAGTTTGCACCTGATAGCTATTTTCGGCAGAATGCAAGCGCATCGAAGATTGAAATTGAGATTGAAAACCCCTTAACAATCTTTTAGCATTGGCTAAACTTTCCGTAGAAGGATTTGCCGCCAAGTTGCTCAAAGCTTGCGCCAATTCATCCGCTCGACTTTGCAAAACTTTCAGTTCAGATTCCGACACCCGCAACTGATTGTTAGCCAACAAAAAACTCCATTCCTGCTTGAGAGCAGTATAGCGCGAAGCAGCCGCTGCAAACGGCTGTCGGTAAGGAATCGGCTCCGCAGCAGAAGTGGAACGCACTGGCGTGCCTTGAGTGCGGTTAAAAAACCCCTGCATCCCGCTGCTGATACTTTCCACCGCAAAAATAGCATAGCCCCCTGTCGGCAAATCGCGCAAAGCTTGAATTTGGTCGATCGCCACCACTTCCGGGAGACTCAACAACTTAACCGACGGAGAAATCAAAGCCGAACCCAGAATTTGTTCCTTTACCAACGGTTCCGTAATGCGCTGAAGTCGGTTTGTATCCAAAGCATAAGTCATCGGCACAATCAAATCTACAATGCCCTGACGAGCCCAAACTTCCCAATTTTGCTGAATTTTGTAAATCCGCTGACTTTCCGGGTGCGGAAACACCGCCACCGACAGAATTGTGCGCGGATAATTCTGCCGCAAAAGCTGAGAAACTTCAGCTACAAAACTATTAATTTGAGTAGTTTTAAACTCAACCCACTGCCGCCACAAACTGCCGTCCCTGGGGGAAATATTCACCGGATCTGCACCAGTCAACTGCCTAAATTGCTGCCTCGCCGCAATACCGTAACCGTAAGTAAAATTCGCATTGTCATCTTGAAAAGGATAGCGAATATAGTCTAATTGCACCCCATCTACTTTGTAGTTGTTGGCAATTTCGCTGACAATTTGCAGCAAATAATTACGCGCTTCCGGGTTCGCCGGATCGAGATAAAATTTACCATCATTAGGATTTTGCGTGCGTCCTTTATTGTCAATATTCGCCCACTGTGGATGAGCGGAAAGTACCGGGCCGGGATAAGAACTAGGCTGACCAATTAAAGTATTGTGGCGCTTATTTCCTGTGGCAAAAACCCAAACCCAAGCGTGCAGTTCCATGCCTCGCTCGTGAGCTAATTTAACCGCAGATGCCAGCGGGTCCCAGCCAACTGTTAGGGGATTTTGTTGCGGTGCAACTTGACTGGGATAAATCGTATATCCGGCATTCAAAGTTTCAAAGAAAACGGTATTGATACCGGCGGCGGCGAGTCGATCAAACACTGCGGCCAAACCCTGTTCCGATCGCGCTGCGACGATCGTACCGCGATCGAGCCAAACCGCCCGAATTTCCGCCCCAACGCGCTGTCCTTCCTTCGGGTAATTTTGCCACAGCAACTGCCGCGCTTCCACCCACTGCTTTCTAGCCTCCGCGTAGTTTTGCTGTTGCAGGAGTTGGTCAAAATTTTGCAAAACCTGTCGCGCTTGGGCGATCGCCCCCGTCCTGCTCGCTTGCAGAATAGTCAAGCGACTGGCTGCCGGGCCGCCGCCCCCCTGTTCTGCAGCCACCAGTTGAGGGGAGGTAGCAGCATTGAGATTGATGGCGGTATTGGCTGAATTAGATGCTGTCAGGGCGCTTTCAAACCGGCCGAGGAGGTTAGTGAGTTCTTGGCGCATCAAGTACGCTTCAATGCTGACGATCGGCTTATTGGAATTTGCCTGCACGTCCAAACCGGGCGGCGCAGACTGATCCGAAGGGTCTGTAAAAGTTGCAGGTACTGGATCGGGAACCGAGCCAGAGGGAGAAAGTCGGCTCAGCGGGGTAGTACGCGGCGAACTAGGGCTGTTTCTAGTGACTCTTGAGGGGGGAGTTGGCAGTGGGGTCGCGGCAGCAGTGGGCGGCGCTACAGGCCCAGAAGCGATCGTGCCTCCCCAGCGGGCGATCGAGGCTTGCAGCCAAGCCTTATCTACATTTGCCGAACCGTCGCTACCCCAGCGCCAGCCGAGGTAGGTAGCGCGATCCGTGGCGATGGCTGCGGAGGAACCGGAACTATCTTTCCAAGTAGCAATAGTTTGACTGTTCGCATCAGCCGGAATCAAGACACCGCCTTGAACAGAAGCATTTTGTTGTGCAGTCGGCACCCAATTGCTAGAAGTAGTGCAAGCAAGATCCCGACAGCGGTTGCGCGGTTGCGGGGTTGCCGGTTGGGTTAACGGAAAAGCCCAATAGGCCCCGAGGAGCGATCGCAAAGATTGGCGCACCAAGGCCGGAGAACTGCGGCCGACGGGGCCCGAAGCAATCAAGCGGCCGCCCTGGGAGGCCCAAGCTTCTAAAACTTTAATTTGCGTCGGACTCAAAGTTTCAATGTTGGGCAAAAACAGCACGTTAACGCCTGTTAAATCCGCCGTACTTTTGATTTCTTCGAGATTGATTGGTTTGTAAGCAATGCCACTTTCCCAGAGGCGTGTGGTAATCTTTACCCAATCGGGAGAATTCTCGGAACTGCGAACAACGCCCAGAACTACTTCTGCGAAACTCGGAGAGGGAAATAGGATGAAGAGATTGAGTAATGTACTCGCTAGAGTTCCAATTAAGACTCTTTGCAAGAAAGTGAAAAATCGAATTTTTTTAGCCTGGGAGCAGGCATCAGGCATTTGATCAGGCTTTTTGATTTGTTGCATAAATATGAGAATTACTCACCACACCGCTTAAGAAAAATTCAATAACAATTAAGAGCGATCGATCCGCACCATACAATTTTCTATCCTGTTCTGCAACCTGAATCAGGAAAATGTGCGATCGAGCGATTTTAGATTTTAGATTTTAGATTTGGGATTTTAGATTTAAATCTGGGTGTAGTCCTGATGACAGTTGACAGTTGACTGTTGAGTATTGACTGTTTGGACATTTGAACAATACCGATGCAACCGCAAACGATTTTAGATTAAAATCTGCGTGCATTTGGGTTGAAAAACCAAAAATACAATTTAGATGCGGGACAGCCAACAGCCAACAGCCAACAGTCAACTAATTTTCTGGCGTTGCAGCTTCATTCACCGGGAATCGATCGATTAACTGCATCGCCCGACAAGCATTCCTCCGCAAAGAATCCGAGACGTGAGGAACGTGAGGAATCTGAGACAAGAAATCCAAAGTCCGGCGCAAAATCCGCACCACATCCCCTTCATCCAAACTCGTATGGCTAATCAGTTCCAGCCATTCAACACCCAGAGCCCACTGTTCGACCAAAGTCACTAAATCCCGTTCCAGCCAAATCGGGATGGCAGCTTCGTGGCGGTACTGCACTTGAAACAATCGGCGGCGCAGGCCTTTTTGCAGATTGTCCAAAGGTGCCAAAACTTCTGGCGACAGCGAGTAGTGAGTCCAACTGTCCGGCCTGGAAACTTCTGTAACTAAGGCCGCGCAAGCAGCAGCGAGGTGGTGGGGGTCTAGTTCGTCAAACTCTGCAGACATCAGGGACAAACCCAGCCACAGTTCGTTATCGCCGCGAATGGCGGCGCAAGCTTGGCCCAAGACTGTGGGCACCAATCTGTCGGAGGAGTCATCTCGGTTTCCCGTTGCCGAAACTACTCTTTCCAAGCAGCCGAAATTAAGCAAGATGTCGATTAAGTTGAGAAATTGCTCCCAGTAGCGAGCTCGCTGCTTTTCTAATTCTTGTTCGCTTTTGCGGATTTCTTTTTTCAATTCTTCCCGGCGGCGCTGGCGTTTGAGCAAAGTACCGGGATTTCCCCATTCTAGAACCGGGTGAATTTCTAGCTTAGCTTCTAGGGCTGCGATTTTCTGCTGTTGCTCGATCGCCTCCGGGCTCGGTTCCGGTGTCGGCAATTGTGGGATCGATGCAGCAATTGAAGCAGTTTCTTCATTTCCCAAGCGGCACTGGCCGAGTCTCAGGGGCATTTCCGACGGCGGGTTCAAGGTATCTGCAACACTCAAGCGGGGTAATTCGGCGTGCAGGGTAGCGACATCGCTAATGGCGACGACATACCAGCGGTTATCTTTGCCCAAGCACACCAAATTTGGTGCTTGGCCGGAACCTGCGATTTTGGCAACCAATACGGCGGGTACAGGAGTTGTGTGCGATCGTTTAGCTGTCGGAACGTGCTTGCCTTTGAGGCTCAGAACCGTGCCGAGCACTGCAAAAGCCACAGCTACCGACATCTCCTTAAATCTGGCTTCTTCAGCTTGCTGCAAGAGAATTTTGAGTAAACGTTTGTCTTCTTTGAGTCTTGCCTGCAATTTTTCGTAATGGGCGAGCTCTTTTTCCAGGGTGGAGACATTTCCTCCGGCCGCCAGGGACTGTTCGAGCACCGCCAATTCTGTTTGCAGCCGGTCTAATTCTTCTTGCTGCGGCTGCAAGTACAAGGTTGACAGGTATTGACCAAAACTCCGCTCTACCAACTCTTGAGCTTCGTCGAGAGTGTGAGTTTGCAGCAAATTCAGCACCATGCCGTAGCTGGGCGTAAACTGACTGGCGAGAGGGTCGGCTTTGGCTGTTGCCAAATAAGAGGCTTCTTTTGCGCCTTCAAAGCGCGTCTGAACTGCGACGACGTGCCCCAGCTTGTCCATGCCCCGGCGACCAGCCCGACCGGCCATTTGCAGGAATTCTGAAGCGTTTAGCAGTCGGTGTCCCTTGTCGGTGCGCTTGGACAGGGTGGAAATGACTGTGGTGCGGGCGGGCATATTAATCCCGGCTGCTAGGGTTTCGGTGGCAAATACGACTTTAATCAAACCTCTGCCGAAGAGTTCTTCTACTAAACCTTTCCAAGCGGGCAAAATGCCTGCGTGGTGGGCGGCGATGCCTTTTAAAAGTGCTTCTTTTTGACCGAAGCGTTCTGCTTCTGGGTTTCGCTGTAAAAAATCGTCAATGATGCGTTTGAGTTCGGCTGTTTCGGCTTCGTTAACCAGGGAGAAATTGCCGACTTCGGCGACTGCTTGGTCGCACCCGCGGCGGCTGAAGATGAAGTAAATTGCTGGTAGCATATCTCGATCGTCCAACCGCGCCAAAACATCGGTCAAACTCGGAGTGGGGATGCTGCCTCTTTCTACTTTTTGCTGCTTCTTTTTGGGGACTAACCGGATATTCGCTCTTTTGCCGGTCTCGTCTAGCAGGGGAAATATCCCTTTTTGGTTGGCGAAGTGGAATTGCAGCGGCACTGGCCGAAAGTCTGAGTAGACGAGTTCTGTGGGCCCGTGGACTTTGTTAATCCAGTCTGTGAGTTGCTCGCTATTGGCAACGGTTGCTGAGAGGGCCAGCAGTTGAATTTCGCTGGAACAGTAGATGATGGATTCTTCCCAGACGGTACCGCGCTGGCGATCGTTCATGTAGTGACACTCGTCGAGCACCACGGTTTCGACTCCGGTGAGGGAAGTACCGACTTCTCCGATCGGCGTACCGTAGAGCATATTCCGAAATATTTCGGTAGTCATCACCAAAATCGGCGCATCTCGATTGACGGAGATGTCGCCCGTGAGCAAACCTACGTTGTCGTCTCCAAATTGACTGCGGAAGTCGCGCAGCTTTTGGTTAGAAAGAGCTTTGAGGGGAGTGGTATAGAAGACGCGCCGCCCCCTGGAGAGTGCTTGATGGATGGCGTATTCCCCGATTAACGTTTTCCCAGAGCCTGTGGGAGCACACACGACAACCGATTTACCTGCATCGAGGGCGGCGATCGCCTCTCTCTGAAAGTTATCTAGCTCGAATGGAAATATGGTCTTCAGATCCAGCTCTGGGCGGTTCTGGGCAGTGTCTGGCACAAGAATTATTATAAGGTTGCAGGATAAGTATGCTTAAATCTTGCTGAAAGCAAGTCAGCAGAGGACTGTATTGATTTTAGACCTTCGTCAGCAAATCGGCTATTAAGGAATAAGTCTGTTGGCAGTTGTCATTAGTCATTAGTCATTAGTAACAATTACCAATTACCAGTTACCTGTTTGGCCCATGCCCCATGCCCCATGCCCAATTCCCAATTCCCCATTCCCCATTCCCCGTTTCCTTCTCTATGATTCCAGTTATTTCGACTATTCCTGTGGTGCAGCTTGCTTCGGGCGATCGGCTTTCACTGCAAGTCTATCAGTTCCAAGGTGCGATTCCCGGCAAAAAAGCTTATCTCCAATCTAACCTCCACGGCGCTGAGATTAGCGGTAATGCTGTGATTTACCAATTAATTGAGTTTTTAAGGTCTTTGGACAGCAGTCAGTTAATCGGGGAAATTTGGCTAGTTCCGGTTTGCAATCCTGTGGGTGTCAGCCAGCGATCGCACCATTTTTCTCCTGGTCGCTACAATCTTTATGATGGGGTAAATTGGAACCGGATTTTCTGGGATTTTGAAAAACAAGGGGAAGATATTCTGGGTTTTGCTAAGTCTCACATCCATCTCGACGCCGATACTGTCAAATTTAATTACAGAAAAGCGATTGCTTTGAGTTTTGCGAAAGAGTTAGAAAAAATTAACGCTCCTAGCTGCCGCCCCTACAGCGAACTTTACCGATATCAGCTACAATCTTTGTGTTTGGATGCTGACTACGTGCTGGACTTTCACAGTTCTACGAATCAAAGTTTAGATTACCTTTACTGTTTTAATTCCCGCGAGGAGAGTGCAAAAGCTTTTTTGCTCGATCGCGCTATCTTGATGGACGAGTACGACGGCGATGCTTTTGACGAGGCGTTTCTCAAGCCTTGGCTGGCGTTGGAGAAGATTTTAGCAGAGTTGGGAAGTGCGATCCAATTTGATGTGGAAGCTTGGACTTTAGAATTAGGTTCGGGGATGGAAATGAATCCCGAGTCGGTGGCGAATGGCTTGCGGGGCATCAAAAATTACTTAGCAAGTAAGGGTTTATTGAAATTAGATGGATTTCCTCTCCGGGAAACTGCAGCCCATCAAGTTATTTTCACCCCCAAGAATTCGCTGAACACATACTACGCGCCGGCGGGCGGGATGATTCAAAATCGAGTGCAATTGGGGAGTTATGTCAAAAAGGGCGATCGGCTTTATCAAATTCTCAGCTTTAATAAGAATGGGGAATTTCCGAGTTTGGTTGATGTTTGTGCTGAGTCGGATCTTTTCATTTTTGATATTTCGACCAATCACTCAGTAAATCAAGGAGAGTATGTATTGTGTGTGATGGCAGATTGAGAATACCAAGAAACCGGGTTTCTTGAAGAAACCCGGTTTCTGAAAACCTATTGCTAGTCGAACCATAAATTACGATATACTCTTGAATAGCGCTTGTTTAAATTCCGCCGCATTTGTATAATAAATATCAGGATTGTCAATTAAAGCGCGATCGATAACGGTGGCTAGCGGTTGAGGAATCGCAGAAGTGCGATCGCGCACAGGAACCGCATCATTTTGTAAAACCGCCAAAAACGGGTCTTGACACTGCAAATTTCGCGGGGAATATCCCGTTATCCTCACATACAAACAAGCCGCTCGATTTGCGATTTTAGATTATAAAAACTTCTACTTCCACCCTTAGCAAGGGGGGGGACAAGAATTTGTAGGGTGCGTCAGTGTGGAGATTCTAGATTGTTGAGAAGATAACTCACACTGAGGCACCCTACAATTTAAGGTGACGGTTTATGGTTGAATGAAAATACCGATCGCATTATGAACTCTCGCAGCAGTTGACGGAGGTCGATCGAGCAAACTACCTCCCAAATACAAACTCGTCGAACTTCCCCCATCCAAATTTAAAGCCTCCACAGCACCCATTTGCTGCAAAATCTGCGCCAGTTCTGCGAAATTTGGCCCCGCCCCGCCCGCGCGATTGTGCACCGCTACAATCAGCAAATTCCCCGCAGCATTTCGCCCGATCGCACTTCTAATTGCTGTCTGTCTAACATACGCATCGCTAAACCCTTCCGCCTTAGCATCCAGCACAACTTGACTGTTTTGTACCAACACAGGCCCGCCGCCGAGAATATACGGAAAACGGTTGAAATCAGCAGGAAAAATGTTAGTTTCTAAACGCAATAAAGTGCCGATGGAGAGTTCAGATGCAGGGAAAAAATCGGAACGTAAAACCAAAATATAACCGTTAGCTGGAATGGGAAAAGTTGTTGTTCCCACCGCACCTCCGGGGGATTGGCTGACAACTCTATCGCCCCCAACTGTCACAACTATTTCATTGCCAGACAACGGAGTATAAGTTGTTCCCCAATCAGAATTGTAGCGACCGATTCCCGGTTGTACGTAAGCACTATTTAGATGAGAAACAGGCAAAAATTGATTTGCCGGAGTGATCACAGTTTCTTGCAGAGTTAAACGATCGATCGCAAATTCTCCCCGATCGTTCCAGGCGATAGCCCCCCGGTTCAATATCGGCCCAGAAAGCCATTTATTGTCCCGCCGAATTGCCCCTAAAGATAACCGATTTATCCGATTGAAAAAACCTGCATTAATCGCCGCAGCCGCACCCGACACTTCTGCGGTTTGCAATAAAGGTGCCGTGCCTTGATCGGCAGGCGGATTGCTGAGAATTGGTCGAATTTTCACACCAGCTTGACGGGGATTAACTTCTAACCAAACTACCGGAAAACGCGCGGTTCCTAAATTCTGATAGTGCTGTCGCCACTGCACACCGGGCGCCCAAAGAATGTTTTTTTCTACTAACGAATCTGGCCGAATATCGATTACTAATCGATTGGGATTTCCCAGACTGAAAACTTGCGGCCGCCAACCTAAAGGAATCGTGACTTTGACTTTGGTTTGAGCGCCGTCAGGTTCGACTTTTAGTGATAGCAATTGTTTGCTGGTTGAGAAAGTCTGCTGAATTATGGCGGGTGCGGCTTTGGCATCGATCGCGATTGACCATTCTTGACCGGCGATCGGCGCTGCGGGGGTTATTTGCAACGGGAGAGCGGGTTTGGTGGGGTCGTCTGGTGTTTCGAGGTTTGGCGCAGCGCGGAGGTTTTGTAGTGGGATAGCGGGCTTTGTGGGGTCGTCCGGGGGGTTGGGTGTGGGTGTCGGCGACGGGCTTGGTTTATTGACAAAGTTGACTTGCCAGGGAGTTGGTCGATCGAGATCTACAACAATGCGATCGCCCGATTCTATTTCTGCTTGCCGAATTCCGGTAACAGTTGCAGTTTGAGAAGTAATTTTTAGAATATTCCCATCAGCAGATATCTCCCAGCCCGCAAGTCTAGCAAAATCGGTAACATCTAAGTAACGATAGGGCCCCGTTGCCCGCGCTGCTAAGCTTTGAGCGCCGGTTAAAGATACCGAAAACCACTGCACTGGTTGTTTGGCACTGTCGGCGCTGCTAAGCAAATCCACTCCCGCACTTTGCATCAATCCAACGTCAGCAATCCAAGTTCGGAAATTCGCAGAAGTGCTGTTTGCCCGCTGCTGAGTCCAAGCTAGGGGCAGAATGCGACCGTTTAGAGAAACTTGGCGACCTTGTTTGATTGTGGAAGCTGGCGGTAGGGATTGAGTCACAAACTTAAAGTCCGACAGGGGTTGAAACCCCTGTCTCATAGCTGAAGTTCTCTCAAGAGAACTATGGCTCAATATTTCAGTCGGTTTTAACCGACTTTCGCTATCAGCCAGGGAATTCATTCCCTGGCGGGCTCTCGAAGCATGAATCAGCGCAGCCCTCTCCCCCTCTTGTGCTCTTGCGGGTTGATTCCACACTAAAGACGGGGCGATCGCCAGTACGGGTAAAATCGAGACTGAAAATATTATACGCCAATAGAAAAAGTTACCTTTCACAGCTTACAACTCACAATTTCACTTCTAAACGCCTGGGGATGTAGAAACCCGGAAAATCCGTATGTCTCTTCTTAACTAAATCCGATATTTTTGGCGAGCGCACTAATTGCCCTCAAGCCCTACTACAAAAGGCTCACCCCGGAATAGAAATCACAAACTCCGAACCCTGCCCCAAAGAAGAATTTACGAGTAACGTACCTCCATGTTTTTCCACAACAATTTGGTGTGCGATCGACAATCCTAACCCGGTTCCTTGACCCACAGGCTTGGTTGTAAATAAGTGGTTAAAGATGTTTTCCTGGACTTCCGCCGACATCCCCACTCCATTATCCTTAATCCGAATCAAAACCTGATTTTTGTCTTCGCTCAGAGCAGTTTGAACCGTGATTTGATTAGGTAGGGCTTTAATTTCACTAAAACTCCGCCCCTTATTTGACTCCTCCAAAGCGTCAATGGCATTAGCCAGCACATTCATAAATACCTGGTTTAACTGTCCGGGAAAGCATTTCACTAGGGGCAAGTTACCATACTCTCTCACCACTTCAATGGCAGGGCGCAATTCGCTGGCTTTTAAACGGTGCTTGAGAATTAGCAGAGTGCTTTCGATCCCATCGTGAATATTGAAAGAAACGGGTCGATCGCTATCTGCCCTTGAAAACGTTCTCAAACTCGTACTAATATTGCGAATGCGCTCGACTCCCTCCTTCATTGAACTAATCAATTTGGGCAAATCTTCCCGCAAATACTCCAAGTCCATATCTTCTATTTCGGCTTCAATTTCCCCTCCCGGATTGGGAAATTTTTCTTGATACAAATCAATCAAATTGAATAAATCCCCCACGTATTCTTGAGCAGGTTGCAAGTTGCCGGCGATAAAGCCTACGGGATTGTTAATTTCGTGGGCTACCCCTGCGACTAAATTTCCCAGAGCCGACATCTTTTCACCCTGCACCAATTGCAGTTGCGTCTGTTTGAGATCTTGGATAGACTGCTCCAGTTTTTGGGCATAATCCTGAGATTGTTGATAAAGCTGTTGAGATTGCTGATATAAGCGGGCGTTTTCCAGCGAGATGGCAGCTTGGGAACAGAGGATGTTGAGGAGAGCGACGCGATCGCCCGTGAATGCCCCTGTCGTCAGATTATTTTCCAAATACAGAATTGCCATCATTTTGCCTTGATGGATAATCGGAGTACATAGGATGCTCTTAGGTTGATGCTGCTTGATATAGAGGTCAGAAGCAAATATTAATTCAGTCTTGACATCATCGAAAACTAGGATTTTCTGGGTGCGTTTGACGTAATTAATGACAGTCTGGGGAATTGATTCGCTCTCCTCGATCCCAATAGTTTCTTGCAGAAGACAGCCTTGGCGATCGCTACAGTGGACGGCGATTGTCCACTTGTCGTCTTCTTTCAAAATCAATACTCCTGTTTGAGCGCCTGCATTCTGAATCGCTACTTCCATAAGGGTAGTGAGCAATTGTTCCAGCTTAATTTCGCTAGACAAAGCTTGATAAGCTTTGATAACAGTTGGTAAATCTATTACTGTGGTACTCGTACTTCCAGCAATTGTTTGGCGATGGCTAGAAATCAATGAAGTCTCATGGGAGATAGTACCTTCCTCAAACGAACGAGCTTTCTCCTGTTTGAAGATAGGAGCCAGAAGTTCGGGGTAGCGTTGTTCTAAATCGTCGATTTTTGATTTCGCTCCCCACCGAGCATAAGCATAGTAAGCATCTATTAGATATACCTGACTAACTTTTTCTTTCCCCCATGCCAAGTAAAATTTAGCAGCCAATTCATTCGCTAGAGCTTCCTCGTTGAGATAATCGTTTTCTTTAGCAAGAAAAATGGCGCGATCGTAACTCTCCATCGCCTGCACATTTTCACCCAGCACTCGGAACAGTTCGGCTTCCACTAGGTAACATTTGTGAGAGAAATTCATGGGGGCGTGATGTGCCCATTTATGAAGGGTTTCCTGGTTGCTTTTCACTTTTTGCAGATGTTCTTGTTTCTCTTCCGATGAACCCACCTCGTGACAAACTCCCAGCCGTGCTAGAGAGTCATAAAAGTAGAACATCGGCACATTGAGCATACCTGTCACCGCGTCTAAATACTGTTCGGCTTGCCGAGCATTTTCTAAAGCTTGCTCGGTTTCTCCAAATAGGTAACACACAAGCATTTTATGGAAGTACAAATAGTGGAGCCCGTTGCGATCGTTTGCTTGGATGTGAAAGGGGAGCATTGTTTCTTCATTGTAGGCATCTCCCACAAATTGACAGGGGTTTTCCGATCGCCCCAGCAGATTTAATAAAGCCTGATGAACGATTTGAGTATAATTTAACGCTGCTTCTTGTTTAAATTGAACCAGCGCCTTGCAGTAAGTCGCTACCTCCTCTTCGAGTCCGGTAATTTCCCGACCGATTAAATATGAATATTGAGAGATTTCTTTGGCTGAATATCCTAATTCTAGCTCTCCCGTTTCCAGCCCTCTCGTGTAGCCCTCTTTTAAAAGAGGGATGGTTTCTTTAACATGATGTTTACCATGTATGATGTGAACGCCTACTGTATAGTATACTTTAGTTTTTAGGTAATTAGCATTAAATAAATCCACAATATTTAACGCTAATTTTCCAAACTCAAACCCTGTTTCAATGTCTTGAACTACACCGCTTAATACCAATCCATACAAGCCGTAAGCAAAAGCAGATAAGGGAGCATTCCCATAACTAACCGACAAATGAACCATTTCGACAATAACCAGTGGCAGGAGAAGTGGAGCCGTGATGTAGGCTGGAGAAACTAAACCTGATAAAATTCGTAAGGCTGCTTGCTTTTGGAGATTTTCCATTTCTGGCAAATCAATAAAGTCCGCAACTTTTTTGCCAGCAAAAAGTGACGCCGTTTGTTCTAGTCTCTGCTGAATATCTGCCGGAGTTGGATTTTCTGGAAAGCAGATTCCCAAGAGTTTGAGAACTGCTAACCCCATTTCAACTGCTTGTTGAGGTTTGACTTGCGCCGTACAAGCAGAAAGCTCGATTTCATAAACTTTGACCTTATCCAGCAGCGTTTTGGCATGGTGCTGGACTAAAGCTGCTAATTCCTCCATTTCCTGAAAATCATAGCTCAGGTATGCAGTTTCTGCCGCTAATACGTGCAGTTCCAGGGCTGTTTCATAGTGAGTGTGCCAGCTATCGGGAGCTAGGATTTCCCTGCCAAAACTTAAATATTTGCGTGCCGCAGCATAAGCGGTAGCAGTCTTCGCCTTACGTCCAGCAATCAAATTTAACTCAGCCAGTTGATAACGCTCTGTTGGTTCGGCAATTAAATCAACACCATAATTCAACTGGTTGACTATATTAAAAATTCTCTCTTCCCTGTCTGCTGTTGGAGTATTAATCAACAAAAGTTGACCAATATTGAGGTGAGTGGATTGTTTCTGGGATTCGGGAATCAAAACGTAAGCTGCTTGCTGTACGCGATCGTGCAGAAATTTGTAATTACAGGAGTCGGGATTCTGGAACCATGAGTCAGAAGTATTGCTTTCTTCTTCTGAATTCTGATTTGTGAATTCAAACTCCTCTGAAGTGAAAAACTTATAAACTTCAGTTAGTGGGAGAATCAACCCTGCTTGCAAAGCTGGCCACAAGGTGGCTGCCGTATCTGAAGAAGATTTTTCACACACTACCGCCAGCATTTCTATATCAAATTCGTTGCCAATGCAGGCAGCTAATTTTAAAACTTCTTGCGTCTGGATGGGCAATTTTTGCAATTGAATCGCCATGAACTCGACAACATCATCTGTCAGGGCTAAGGTTCGCACGGTCGCGATATCGCACTGCCAATACCGCTCGTCAAAGTTAAAGGTAATTAGCCCATCTTCATGCAATATTTTGAGAAATTGTGTGCTAAAAAATGGATTGCCTTGGGTTTTTTGATCGACCAGTTCTGTTAAGGGCATAGCCAACGCTCTAGAACAAACTAAAGTATCGGCAATCAAACAATTCAAATTGACGCAATCGAGCGGCGCGAGGGTGATGGTATTGAGAGTAGCTCCCGTTTGTTGAATGTCGGATAATGTCACTACCAAAGGGTGTACAGGACTGACTTCGTTATCTCGATACGCTCCAATTAAAAAGAGATACCGCCGATCGCGATCGCTCGTCAAAAGTTGAATCAACTTTAATGAGGCTGAGTCAGCCCATTGCAAGTCATCTAAGAAAATGACGAGGGGATGTTCTTTGGTTGTGAAGAGTTGAATGAAGTTCTCTAATAAGCGATTGAAGCGATTCTGGGCAGCACTGCCCGAAAGCTCTGGTGCTGGTGGTTGCTCTCCGATAATCCGTTCTAGTTCAGGAATTACCTCAACGATTACCTGAGCATTTTCGCCCAATGCTGCCAGGATTTGAGTCTTCCAATGTTCAACTTTAGCATCTGTTTCGCTCAGCAATTGCTTCATTAAATCGCGAAAAGCTTGTACAAAAGCTGAGAAGGGTTGGCTGCGTCCAAATTGGTCGAATTTGCCTTTAATGAAGTAGCCTCTAGCTGCAACAATCGGTTTGTGAACTTCGTTGACGACGGCGGTTTTGCCAATACCTGAGTAGCCAGCCACCAGCATCATTTCCGCGCTTCCTGCACTTACGCGATCGAAGGCTGCTAGTAGGGAGAATACTTCGTTCTCTCTACCATATAATTTTTCGGGAATGAGGAAGCGATCGCACAAATCTCGCTGCCCTAGTTTAAAAGATGCGATTTCTCCAGTTTGTTGCCACTGGTACAAACAAGTCTCCAAATCAAACTTGAGCCCGATCGCACTTTGATACCTATCTTCAGCATTCTTCGCCATTAGTTTGCTAACAATTTCAGACAGCACCAATGGAACGCTTTTGTTAAGGTTATGGAGTGGGATTGGCTGCTTGGCAAGGTGGCAGTGTACTAACTCTATGGGATCTTCGCTTTGAAAAGGCAACTGTCTCGTCAGCAGTTCGTAGAATGTAACTCCCAGAGAGTAGAAATCCGTGCGGTAGTCAATGCCTCGGTTCATTCGCCCAGTTTGTTCGGGAGATATGTAAGGTAAAGTGCCTTCCAGGAGGTTGGGATTTTGAACTTCTTGGGTTTGGCGCGGCAACCGGGAAGCGATGCTGAAGTCAATCAGCTTAACTTGTTTGCTGACAGGGTTAATTAAAATATTGGCGGGTTTGAGGTCTTTATGGATGACGTGGTGGCGATAAAGTCCATCAAGCGAGTTGGCAATTTGAATGGCAATGGGAAGAAACTCGTTAATAGGCAACCCTTCCAGAGGTTCCTTGCTGGCGAACACTAAACTAGCGAGGTAGCTATTTAAGGAAATTCCGCCAAAGTCTTCCATCACCAGAGCATAGTGGTTATGGTAAGTCTCCAGGCTGTATGCCTTGACAGTGCCGGGGATCTCTAAGTTTTTAGTAATGACAAACTGATTGCGGAAGTGAACCAGTTCGTGGAAGCGGGGAAAGTCATTTCGCAGCAGTTTTATCACTACGGGCTGCTGATCGGAAGACCGACGGGCACGATAAACTAGAGTTCGATTGCCTGCGTATATTTGCTCGTTAATTTGATATCCTCGAAAAATATTTGTTATGCTAGCCATACCTACCTATTCCTATTGCTTCTGTCAAGCCTGAAGCTTTTTAGAGTTAATATCTACTATTTTCGCTCTATCAGCCGTACTATTCATTAATTATACTTAGTTTAATCTACTTTGTACCTCAAATTATGAAAACGCCATTTAAAAAAACAAGATTTAATATTTTAGGTAAGAGATGTTGATCAGGCAGTTAAGACTAAGGAGAAAATGAAGGAGGCTAACGCTGATTGGAATGACATCAGTTCATTGAATAGGAACTTAAGAAGCTAATGAATAGGATAAAAAGCATGGTGAAAAATCTTTGCTTAGCTAAGTCAATTAACGATGGGTAGTGGTATCGACTCCTGTTTCTGGATTGAATATTTTGCAAAAGTATTTAAGAGAGGCACGGTTGCGGTTAATCCGCAATACAACCAGCCAAGAAGGCTCTAGTTGCGGAGTCGTGGTAAAGAAAATGCTATATACCAAAACCCCTATTTGCAAGTGTGGTTGTGTATTAGCTCGCTACGAAAACGCAGCTAGAAACATCCTCCAGGAGAGGATGGGGTACGGTCGGGAAGACCGATACCTCTGGATTAAATCTAGGCAACGCTTGGGGAGAGATGAGATGTATTGAAGAAGATAAAAATCCTGCATCAGCAAATCGCCTCAACGAATCAAGAATCAAGCGCGTCTTTAGACCTGAGAGTGTCAAAAAAGTTTGTGGGTAAAAAAATACAAAATAGGCTTATGGAAAACTGTCAACCTTTTTCGGCTAGGCATCTTAGCCTGGGTTCTGGACATCGCTGATAAGACTTGCACGCAAACTCAGACTGTAATGGGTGAAATTTTATCAATTTTTTGATAAACTTGATGTTCGCGGCTTGAGAGTTGACTTCACAATAAGACAGGTTTCACCAGTTGTGAACCGCGCTGCTACATTGCACCTACCGACTGAGCGGGCAGGTGGCTTTTGTTTCTGCGGGCGCTGACGAAAGCAACTCAACAGCGCAGCAACCAAAATAACGCTAAAGTTACTATCTACCTGAGTCCGCAAGGCTACCCTTCCGAACTCGGGAAAAACCCACACAAAAAACTAGATCGTCTGCAATGTATCTAGTTGCAGGGCGGCGATCGCCCAAAGAATCACTGCTTTTTAACAGCAGGGTATTCTAGGAGACATCTCCGAGGGGATGCGAGCGAGATAATTTAAAATCTGCAAACAGGGTTTCAGTGCTAAGTACAGGCCGCATAGACGTAAATTTTTAATCAAATCAGCTTCCAACGTGCTGTCTTAAAGTTTACTAGGCTCCCACCGCTCGGCAGCCTTCTCTCTCCGAGCTATAAAAACGCATCAACCACACAATCACGGAAATAACATTCAATCAACATGGGTAACACGATCGATCCAAACAGAAACGTGCATCAAACTGAGCGAGGAACTCCATTCGCCGGCCAAAGCTGGTTAGTGGAAGAAAGAGATGCCTGCGGTGTGGGCTTTATTGCCAACCAAAGCGGTGAAGCCACCCACTCGATTATTGAGAAAGCGCTCCCAGCTTTAACTTGTCTAGAACATCGCGGCGGTTGCAGCGCCGACCAAGATTCCGGCGACGGTGCGGGTTTGATGACCGCGATTCCTTGGGAATTGCTGGATACTTGGTTTGCCGAACAGGGAATTGTGCCTCCCGCACGGGAAAACTGCGGCGTGGGAATGCTGTTTCTGTCTCAAGATAAATTTCAAGCGACTATAGCGCGGCAGGTGGTTGAGCAAGTTCTGACCGATCGCGGGCTGAAACTTTTGGGATGGCGCAAAGTTCCCATTGTACCGTCGGTTTTGGGCGAGCAAGCGCTAGAAAATCAACCTCAAATCGAACAAGTAATTGTCAGTTCACCGCAATTAGCCGGAGACGAACTTGACAGACACCTATTTCTGGCGCGCCGCACGATCGGACACGCGCTGTCAAATCGCCCCAACTTCACCCGCGAAGACTTTTATACTTGCTCTTTCTCCTGTCGCACGATCGTCTATAAAGGCATGGTGCGATCGGCCGTACTGGCAGAATTTTACCCAGACCTGAAAAATCCCGCTTATAAAAGCTCTTTTGCCGTCTATCACCGGCGCTTCAGCACCAACACCCTGCCCCGCTGGCGCTTAGCCCAGCCGATGCGCTTGCTGGGACACAACGGAGAAATTAACACGCTGTTGGGCAATATTACCTGGATGAAGGCGCGGCAAGCCAATTTAGCTCACCCGAATTGGAGTCAAGCGGATATCGACACGTTTAACCCAATTGTCAATCCTGAAAGCAGCGATTCGGCAAACTTGGACAACGTGATGGAGTTGTTGGTACACTCCGGCCGCACCCCCCTAGAATCCCTGACAATTCTGGTTCCCGAAGCCTACAAAAATCAGCCGGATTTGGCTCGTTATCCAGAAATTGTCGATTTTTACGAATATTACAGCGGCATTCAAGAACCTTGGGACGGCCCCGCACTGCTGGTATTCAGCGACGGCAAACAAGTAGGTGCTACGCTCGATCGCAACGGTTTGCGACCGGCCCGCTACTGCATTACTAAAGACGGTTTGGTAATTGTGGCTTCCGAAGCCGGAGTTGTGGATATTCCCGAAGCAGATATTGTCGAAAAAGGCCGTTTGGGGCCCGGACAAATGATTGCAGTTGACCTGCAAACTCAAGAAATTCTCAAAAATTGGCAACTCAAACAGCGAATTGCTAAGCGGCATCCCTACGGCGAATGGCTGCAAAAACACCGCGAAACCTTGGAACCGCAGCCTTTTGCCGAAACCCCAACCCTCGACTCGCAAACGCTGTTGGCAACCCAAACTGCTTTCGGTTATACAGCCGAAGATTTGGACATGGTGATCGTCGAGATGGCGAGTTCTGGGAAAGAACCGACTTTCTGCATGGGCGACGACGTTCCCTTGGCTGTGTTGTCAGAAAAGCCTCAGTTGCTGTACAACTATTTCAAACAGCGGTTCGCTCAAGTGACAAATCCGCCGATCGACCCCCTGCGCGAGGGGATGGTGATGTCGCTGACGATGAATGTGGGCCTGCGGGGCAATTTACTGCAAGCAATACCAGAAAATGCCAAGCGGCTAAAAATTGATTCCCCCGTACTCAACGACGCTGAACTGTCTTTCTTGAAAGAGCAAAAGTCTTTCCCAGCTACCGAATTGTCAACGCTTTACAAAATTGCGGCCGGGCCTAGCGGTTTGAAAACAGCAGTCGAGCAACTTTGTCAAGAGGCGGCTCAAGCGGTGCGCGAGGGTTCGAGAATTCTGATTTTGAGCGATCGAGTCTCGAAGGCAGAAGGCGAATCTTCTGTTGGATTGAGTGCAGAATGCACTTATATTCCGCCCTTCCTGGCAGTTGGTGCGGTTCACCACCACTTAATTAGCGTCGGCCTGCGGATGCAAACTTCCCTAGTTGTCGATACCGCCCAGTGCTGGAGCACTCACCATTTCGCTTGTTTGCTCGGTTACGGTGCAGTGGCTGTTTGCCCTTACCTGGCATTGGAAAGCGTGCGCGCCTGGTGGTCTGACCCCAAGACTCAAAACTTGATGCAGCACGGCAAAGTTCCCAATATTACCGTGACGCAGGCTCAAGCTAGATACCGCACAGCGGTGGAAAACGGCTTGCTGAAGATTATGTCGAAAATGGGGATTTCGCTGCTGGCTAGCTATCAGGGGGCGCAAATCTTTGAGGCGATCGGCATTGGCGGCGATCTGCTCGATTTGGGCTTCAAAGGCACGGTTTCTCGGATCGGCGGTTTGAGTGTCGCGGAACTGGCTAACGAGGTAATGTCTTTCCACAGTCAGGCTTTCCCAGAATTGGTTCTGAAAAAGCTGGAAAATTTCGGCTTCGTGCAGTACCGCCGGGGCGGCGAATATCACATGAACAGCCCGGAAATGGCCAAGGCTTTGCACAAGGCTGTGACTACTTTTAAGGCTCAGACTAACAGTAATGGCAACGGGGCCGAACCCAAAATGACACCAATTGGTGACAAAAATTCGGAAAGTGCCTACGACCATTACGAGGTTTACAAGAAACAGCTCGAAAATCGCCCGGTAACGGCTTTGCGGGATTTGCTGGATTTCCAGAGCGATCGTCCTCCGATTCCTCTCGAAGAAGTAGAATCTGTAGCAGATATTGTCAAACGCTTCGCCACGGGCGGAATGTCTCTCGGCGCTTTGTCCCCGGAAGCCCACGAAACGCTAGCGATTGCCATGAACCGCATCGGCGGCAAATCCAACTCCGGCGAAGGCGGCGAAGACCCGGTGCGCTACAAAGTGCTAAACGATGTGAGCGCGGCTGGTTTCTCACAAACGCTACCTCACTTGAAAGGTTTGCAGAACGGCGATACAGCTTCTTCATCCATTAAACAGGTAGCTTCGGGACGCTTCGGGGTGACTCCTGAGTATCTGATGAACGCCGAACAAATCGAAATTAAGATCGCACAAGGTGCGAAACCGGGTGAAGGCGGTCAATTGCCGGGGGCGAAAGTGAGCGAGTACATTGCTTATTTGCGCCGATCGAAACCGGGTGTCACGCTGATTTCGCCTCCTCCTCACCACGACATTTATTCGATCGAGGATTTGGCGCAGTTGATTTTTGACTTGCACCAAATCAATCCGAAAGCGGGAGTTTCGGTGAAGTTGGTGTCGGAAGTCGGCATCGGGACTGTAGCGGCTGGTGTCGCTAAGGCAAATGCTGATGTGATTCAAATTTCCGGCCACGATGGCGGCACCGGTGCTTCGCCACTGAGTTCGATTAAGCACGCAGGTTCTCCGTGGGAACTCGGATTGACCGAAGTTCACCGGGTGCTGATGGAAAATAAATTGCGCGATCGAGTTTTACTCCGCGTTGACGGTGGCTTTAAAAGCGGCTGGGACGTGATTGTAGGCGCTTTGATGGGCGGCGAAGAGTACGGTTTTGGCACCGTGGCAATGATTGCAGAAGGCTGCATTATGGCTCGCGTTTGCCACATGAATAGTTGTCCGGTGGGCGTGACAACTCAACAAGAACACTTGCGGAAACGGTTCCCCGGAACGCCGGAACACGTTGTTAATTTCTTCTATTTCGTAGCACAAGAAGTGCGGAGTTTGCTGGCGAAATTGGGTTATAAGTCGATCGCAGATATCATCGGCCGCGCGGATTTGCTGAAAATGCGCGATGGGGTGCAACTAACTAAAACGCAAGCAATTAATTTGGATTGTTTGACCAAGTTACCGGATACTAAGAGCGATCGATCTTTCTTGATCCACGGCGACGTACATACCAACGGGCCTGTGTTAGACGACGATTTGCTCGCGGATGCTGAGATTAAAAGTGCGATCGCCAATCACGGTACTGTTAGCAAGAATGTAAAATTGGTGAATACCGATCGTACTGTAGGCGCACGTTTGGCAGGTGCGATCGCACAGCAACACGGCAACACCGGCTTTAGCGGTCACATCACCCTCAACTTCACTGGTAGTGCGGGCCAAAGCTTCGGCGCGTTCAATTTGCCGGGGATGACGCTGGTACTGTCAGGCCAAGCCAACGACTACGTTGGTAAAGGGATGCACGGCGGCGAAATCGCGATCGCACCGCCGGCTGGTGCGACTTATGATGCTTCCGAAAATGCGATCGTCGGGAACACTTGTTTGTACGGTGCGACGGGGGGAACTCTGTTGGCTGCGGGTAAAGCTGGCGAACGGTTTGCGGTGCGTAACTCAATGGCGAAAGCTGTGATTGAAGGTGCGGGCGATCACTGCTGCGAGTACATGACTGGCGGCGCGATCGTGGTGTTAGGAAAAGTCGGGCGGAATGTCGGCGCTGGAATGACTGGCGGCTTGGCTTATTTCCTCGATGAAGATGGCAGTTTCCCGGCTCATGTCAACGGGGAGATTGTGAAGATGCAGCGCGTTTGTACGGCCGCTGGGGAGGCGCAATTGAAGGAGTTGATTGAGGCTCAGCGCGATCGAACGGGCAGCAAGAAAGCTGATAAGATTTTAGCAAATTGGTCGGAATATTTGCCTAAGTTCTGGCAAGTTGTGCCGCCGAGTGAAGCTAATTCCCCCGAGGCTTCGGAACAAAAGATTGCTGTGGAAGCGTAATTTTCCAGTTGGTTAAATAGATGAGGGGCAACGCGAGTTGCCTCTTTTTTAATCTACTTAGAGCTTGCGGAATAATCGATCACTTTCCCAAGAGCAAGAGTGCTCTATAGAAGCTGTTGTGACTTTAAATAGGGTATGATAAAAATTTAGTTTAGTCAATCAATACAAAAATGGGTAGTGCTATTTTGTAAAGGATAGAGAAAAATAGTTAGCATGGAGTTGTATGTCTCACTTTTGCGCCGTGAAACTTTACCTACTCTGCCCAAGCTGTGGTTCGGATGACATCATGAAGAACGGCACGACCCGCCGAGGAAAACAAAACTACAAATGTCGTGATTGTGGTCGTCAATTCGTTGAGAATCCGCAGTGGAAGCCGATTGACCCAGACCGTAAAGCGATGATCGATCGCTTGCAAAAGAGAGAAACTTCCCCTAGCCGGAATCGCCCGTGTGATGGAAGTGTCGGAGGACTGGTTGCAAGGATATGTCAACGCTTGCTACGCTGCGCCGGGCCGCAACAAGTGCAGGTAAAGCCCAAAACCCAGGGACAACTAGCGGTGCAGATGGATGAGTTGTGGTCCTTGGTGGATGATAAAGGGAACAAGCAGTGGGTGTGGCTTGCCCAAGATGTCACAACCCGTGAGATTGTCGGTTGCTATATCGGCGATCGTTCGCTTGGATGCTGCCTCGGGCATTATGGGCCTCGCTGCCGCCTGTGTACCGATAATGTGCCGTCATCTATACCGATTACTGGCAGGCCTATGAAACAGCACTGTGATCGCAAACGTCCGAAAAGCCGTAGGCAAGGACAGTGGATTGACCAGTTACATAGAACGATTCAATAACACGAAAGCGGCAACGAGTGTCACGGCTAGTAAGAAGGACATTATCGTTCTCTTTGAAGTTAGACAATCACATTGGCGCAATCGGGAATTTCATCCATCACTACAATGCACTGATTCGTTCTGAGCCTTCGAGTTGTTGAATATGTCTGCTTTTTCTCTATCCTTTACTAAATAGGACTACCAATTGCCAAAGCTAGCGATAATGGTTGGATTTTCACTCGCCAAAATGGCGAGGTTTATGAGAGTTAAAAATTTATGAGTCAAGTCAATCTTTGGAGTTCGGCGGAACACGCTTTATGGTATCTGGCTAAGGCTGATGGTATTCCTCACCGCACTGAAGGTGAAGCGGTTTTGCTGGAGGAAGTGCCGAAAAATGTTAAGCGAATTCTGGATGTGGGCACGGGAGACGGGCGGTTGCTGGGTCTGCTTAAGTGCGATCGACCAAATGTTGAATGTGTGGCGATCGACTTTTCGCCAACAATGCTGGAAAAAGCCAGAATTCGCTTTGCTGATGACCCGAATGTCACGGTAATCGAACACAATTTTGATGAACCGCTACCGGATTTGGGCAAATTTGATGCGGTTGTTTCTAGTTTTGCCATTCATCACGTAGCAGACGATCGCAAACGTTCGCTTTACACTGAAATTTTCGAGCTTTTGGAACCGGGAGGCATTTTTGGCAATTTGGAGCACGTAGCCTCCGCAACTCCGGCTTTACACGAGAAATTTCGAGAGGCGCTGGGTATTAGCGATTCGCCAGACGATCCGTCTAATAAATTGCTTGATGTCGAAACGCAATTGCGCTGGTTTAGAGAAATTGGTTTTACCGATGCAGACTGTTATTGGAAGTGGCGCGAACTCGCTTTATTAGTTGGGGTCAAACCTTTTTAGCTGCGGGTAAGGACTGCATTCTCGTGTCCTTTTAAAATTGGAAATATTCACAATTAGTAAGGTGCGTCAGATTTTTAAACCCTCAATAATCGTTCTATAAATTCACCTGACGCACCCTACAACTTGATTTTAGTATGCCAGTTGCCTAAGTCCTGAATATAAAAGGTTGCTATCGTAGTAGAAGTTGAACGCGAACAGTTCGGGTTATTTGAAAATAACCAACAAAGTATTGAGGAGAGAACAGGCAAACTCTTAACCCAAACGATACAGAAAGCAACCTTTTTTTTCAGTAGCAAGCAAATTGAACCTCCAATTTACACTTGTAGTTAGTTGGGATGGAAGATATTGTCCGGTCGCTCGCACATTGGGATCTTAGCCAGTTATAGGGCTGTTTTAAGAGTTATTAACCAAACGATCGAATTAACAACAAACAAAAAGGTATAAAAAATATAGATTGATGGAGCGCAGATAGCTCTCCATAAAGAAGGCATTTTAATTGTTTTTAATGAGCCGAGCGGGTGAACAAGACCTTCCGGAATTGAGCGAGTATTAAAACTTTCATCTAAGGCGCTTTCATTATTCAAGAATTGGGTAATTGCATGGCCTCTTTGTATGTAATAAAATTGCACCTTCCAGTAGGTAGCTTCTAAAAACCAGAAACCAAAAATTATAACGTATCCTAGAGGAACCAACGCATCTATTTTGCTTGTAAAAACCCAACCAATCAACGCTACCCAAATGGTAATTGCCACAGTTTTTAATTGCATCAGAATCGTTGTGAAGTTAGCTATTTTTTTTTCTAGTTCCTCTGCTCCTTTTTGCAGCATTGCTAGCTGAAACTCAAATCTATCCATGTTTGATTGAGCGAACGTTTATATGAGAGTTATCCAAAAAATTATAATCTTCTTTTCTTTCGGAGTCGTTAGAGAACTTCGCCGGACGCACCCTACAAGTCAATTTTAGATTATATAGTAAGGTGCGTCAGCTCCCGAAATTCGCGATCGCCGTTAGAGAACTTTGCCTGACGCACCCTACAAGTCCTGTGGTGTGACGGTTGCGTCCTGGACTATTAAAGTCATGCACCTTACTGAATTAAATTAAATCTGGTACCTCAGGTTTGATTCGGCGCTCGTACCAGTTCATTAGCGGGGTGGAAGTAATGCCGTGCAAAACCACAGAAAGTACGATGGTTGTAAAGGTAATCCAGGCAATCTTTTCGGCGGTTTCGCCTTTTAAACCTTTACCCAAAGCATAGGTAAGATAATAGATAGAACCGACACCACGAATGCCGAACCAACCGTAAAGCCAGCGGTTAGCGGGATGCAAAGGACTGCCGATCGTACTAATCCAAGCTCCCACAGGCCGGATTAAAAAAATTAACAATCCAGCTACTAAGAGGGAGTAACCTCCATAGGCCAACATAGGTTCTAGGCGTAAAAGTGAACCTAATAGTAAAATAGTTGCTACTTCCATTAACTTTTCTATGCGCTCGGTAAAGTGCAGTTGGGAAAGCGGCTTTTCTGGGTTTCTGTAACTCCCCTGCACCACAATTCCTGCTACAAAAACTGCGAGAAATCCGTACCCGTTGACTACTTCTGTGAGGGAATATGTGAGCAGAATGGTGCTGAGAGCAATGAAATCTTCCATTAATTGATCGGCCGGTCGATAGTGTTGGAGTTGGCGATCGATCCAGGTGACGGCTTTAGCTACTAAAATTCCCATAACGATACCTGCGCCGATCGCCCAAATCAAGTCAACTGCTACCCACTGTGAAAACCACTTCGACCAGTTGTTATCTTTTAGCGAATAAATGCCGAAATAAACAAAGGGAAAAGCTAAAGCATCGTTCAAACCGCCTTCCGATGTTAAACCAAAGCGCAATTCATCGCGATCGTCTAGATGAGCTAACTGAACTTCTGAGGCTAAAACTGGATCGGTGGGAGCCAGAATTGCTCCCAGTAAAATCGCCGGGCCCCAATCTAATTTCACAAACCAATGAGCGATAGCAGCTACTGCAAAAATAGAAATCGGCATTAAAAAACCGATCAGCCGCACTGTGGAATTCCAAGCCCAAAATTGCAGCGGGCGATTCATTTTTAAGCCACAACTGAACAGAGAAACAATAACTACAAATTCTGTAAGTCTTTCTAAAAATTCAGCTTCGGGACGCAAGTCAATCAGCTTGATGCCGTAGGGCCCTAATCCGATACCGACAATGAGATAAATTAAGGCATAAGATACAGGCAATCGCGAAATCCAGCCGGAACCCAAGGTAACGGTAAGCAGGAGGATGCCAATAACTAGCAACTTGAGAATGTAATCATCCACCATAGCGATCGCACTTTTTATCAGGTTCAACAAGGGCGATTTTGACACGTAAAAGCTTCTGGCGCATCCGTCGTCCGCTAGATTGAGTTCTCCTCCGAAAGTTGCAGTTTTTATGCAAAATGACCAACCATTCACAACTACTGACTGCTGACTGCTGGCTACTGACTAATGACTAATGACTACTGACTACTGACTACTGACTACTAACTTTTTTCGGTAGCGATGATGTGCAAATCTACGTGTTTGAGCGATCGCACTAACTGTTGAGTCAAAGAACCCCGCAGCAGCAATTTCCAGCGGGATTGCTGGCTTTCGCCGATCACAATTTGAGTAATGCGATACTGTTTAGCTACCTCGGAAATCGCTTTGGCTATATTATTGCCGTTTACCCGCAAAAATTGCCCCTTAAATTCTTGACAGAGTTTCTCACAAGTTTCAACGTGCAAGCTTTCTGCTTTTGTTAAAAATCGGTCTGGATCGTTGACAAACACAGCATAAAATGGGGCATTCATATAGCTAGCAATCCTCGCCCCCCGCCGCAGCAGTTGCAAAGAATTCGGATAAGTCGAGATGCACACTAAAACTCGTTCGTGAATGTTGCAAGATTGACCTTTTAAAGTTGCTGCATCGTCTTCCACATTGTCTGCGACTTCTCGCAGGGCGAGTTCTCGCAAAGCGATTAAATGGCGGCGCTGGAAAAAGTTTTCTAAAGATTGTTCAATTTTTTCGGGAGCATAAATTTTGCCTTCTAGCAACCTTTCTTCTAAAGTTTCCGGCGTGACATCGACAACGACTATTTCCTCAGCATCTTCGAGGACGCGATCGGGCACTCGCTCTCGCACTACAACTCCGGTAATGCGAGCTACTAAATCGTTGAGACTTTCTATGTGTTGAATGTTGAGAGTGGAGAAAACATCAATCCCAGCCTTGAGAATTTCTTCGACATCTTGATATCGTTTTTCTCGCAGAGAACCGGGAATGTTTGTATGAGCTAGTTCGTCTATCAAGGCTAATTGGGGGCGGCGTACTATGACAGCTTCAGTATCCATTTCGGTGAGAATTTTTTCGCCGCGCAGCATTTGTTTTTTAGACACTATTTCTAGTCCCTCGCCTTTAGCTGCTGTCTCTTTTCGCCCGTGAGTTTCTAACAGTCCAATTACCACATCAATGCCTTCAGATTTCAGCCTGTGCCCTTCTTCTAGCATTCGGAAAGTTTTGCCGACACCGGGGGCCATGCCGATAAATATTTTGTGCTTTCCCCGGCGGAGGGTGCGATCGTAAGTGCGGTTCGGTTGGGCGTAAACCGCGTCTGGATTGTTTGTAAGTTCGCTAGAGTGAATCATAGCTGAGTAGTGGGTAGTTAGTCAATTTCGAGTCATCAGTCAGTTTATGACCGATGACTGCCGACTATTGTAAACTATTGTAAACCGTCGAGAGCCAAATTCAGTTTGAGGACGTTAACTCCCGGTTCGCCGAAAATGCCGAGAAATCTGCCATCTGTATTTTTGGCTACCAACATTTCTACTTGATTGAGATTGAGGGATCGCACCGTTGCTATCCGCTGAATTTGCGCCCTAGCTGCCTCTACGCTAATGTGCGGATCGAGGCCAGAACCAGAGGTGTAGACTAAATCAGCAGTCGGTTGGATACCAGCTTTTTTGAGGCTATCTAATTCAAATTGCACCCCCTGAAAACCCTCTTTCTCATTACCTCGTTTCAGCAAATCCGAGTTACTGGGGGCCAGGTTGCTAGCTCCCGAAATGCCTGTTTTTTGAGTTAAATTTTCTGCGTTTGTGGGAGCGTAATTTTCTGTCGCAAAGGTGCTGTAATTTGTCGTGCTGGGGCGGCTCCAAAAATATCTTTCTGAGGAGAAAGGTTGGCCAATTAATGACGATCCCACTATAACTCCTTGCTTGGTAATTAAGCTGCCGTTTGCCTGGGAGTTGAAGGCAATTTGACCGATTACTAACAAGATTAAAGGGTAAATAATGGCTGTGATTCCCCATAAAACCAGGGTAACGCGAATGGCTCTAATTATTTCTCTCATAAATTACATGGCTCGGTTATTTGCTAAGGGTTAATTATTGACTAAAATCTTTCCGGCTGAAAGATGACTACAAACAGGTAAATAGAAAGGGCGATAATCACCAAACCCAGGAGACTTAAACCCCAGACAGCTTTTCGGGTCAAATCTTCACCCGCAGCCGCGTAAACAGCGGGGGCAATTATAGTATTGAAACACATTACCAGAAATAGCTGCACCGGGATTGGGTGGCGCTGCCAAAGCATTTGCCATAACTCAATAATTTCTTGGAAATCTCTGGGAAAAATATCATTCAGCAAATCATTCCGTTTCATAAATTCTCCTTATTTTGGAAATAAATCTCTGTCTTTCTATTGGAGGATTTTTTGTGGAAAATCGAGGTAGAGCCTCTGGAACTGCGTTCCCCGGCAGAGCCGGGGAACGAGATTAATCCCTGTATCCGTGTCAAAATCCGTATCGTGCTTTCCCGATCTATGCTAGCCCAACGGCGGTAATCAAAACATCAATAACTTTGATGGCGATAAACGGCGCGACTGCTCCGCCCAATCCGTAGATTAAAATATTCCGCTGCAAAAGTTGATTGGCGCTCAAAGGTCTAAACTTTACGCCAGTTAATGCTAGTGGAATCAAAGCGGGAATAATCAAAGCATTGTAAATTAATGCCGACAAAACTGCCGATTGACCGCTGGCTAAACCCATGATGTTTAAAGCGCCAACAGGGGCAAATATTGCCGGAATAATTGCAAAATATTTGGCAATATCGTTCGCTAGCGAAAACGTAGTCAGCGCGCCGCGAGTAATCAGCAATTGTTTGCCAATTGTCACTAAGTCAATTAGTTTGGTGGGGTCGGAATCTAAGTCCACCATGTTCGCTGCTTCCTTGGCTGCTTGGGTTCCAGAATTCATCGCGAGTCCTACGTTTGCCTGGGCTAGTGCGGGTGCGTCGTTGGTTCCGTCTCCAGTCATTGCTACTAATTTGCCTTCGGCTTGTTGTTTGCGAATTACATCGATTTTGTCCTCGGGAGTTGCTTCGGCAATGAAGTCGTCAACGCCTGCTTCATCGGCAATTACTGATGCTGTAATTCGGTTATCTCCGGTGAGCATAATGGTACGAATTCCCATTTTTCGCAGTTGGTCAAATCGATCGCGAATTCCCGGTTTGATGACATCTTTTAAATAGATAATGCCGTAGGTGTCGCTGCCTTGACAAACAGCTAAGGGTGTGCCTCCCAAGCGGGAAACTCGCTCGTAAGCTTCATCGAGATCCGGCCCGAAATTGCCGCCGCGCGATCGCACAAAACCCTTCACCGCGTCCACCGCACCCTTGCGAACCTCCGTCCCATCGGGCAAATCCGTGCCAGACATCCGCGTTTTTGCGGAAAAATCAAGCCCCGTGGCGTTGGTGCGATCGAAATCCACCTGTGCGCCCAAATTCTGAGCCAAACGGACGATCGACTTTCCCTCTGGAGTATCGTCAAACAGGCTAGCAGCAAGGGCTACACTCGCAACCTCCTCCAGCGAGTGACCGTTTACCGGAATGAACTCCTCGGCTAAACGGTTCCCCAGGGTGATCGTCCCCGTTTTGTCCAAAATCAGCGTATTCACGTCGCCGCAAGCCTCCACAGCGCGTCCAGAGGTCGCTATCACGTTAAACTGAGCGACGCGATCCATTCCCGCAATGCCGATCGCGCTCAGCAAACCGCCGATCGTCGTCGGGATCAGCGCCACCAGCAGCGAAATCAGCGTCACCACGCCCACAGGAGTTTTCACGTAATTGCCGATCGGCCCAATCGTCGAAACCACAATCAAAAACACCAGCGTCAGCACCGCCAGCAAGACCGTCAGCGCGATCTCGTTGGGCGTTTTCGACCTTTCGGCCCCCTCCACCAGCGCGATCATCCTGTCCAAAAACCCTTTACCCGGGTCGGCCATTACCCGCAGCGTCAGTTCATCAGAGAGGATGCGCGTACCGCCGGTGACGGAACTGGCGATGTCCGAACCCGGTTCCTTGAGCACCGGCGCGGATTCGCCAGTGATCGCAGATTCATCCACCGACGCGACGCCTGCAATTACTTCGCCGTCGGAAGGAATGACATCGCCTGCGATCACTTTAATTTGGTCGCCGCGTCTCAGGGATGTCGAACTAACTTCTTGAATTGAACCGTCTGGTAGGAGTTTGCGGGCTGTTGTGTCGGCTTTGGTCGATCGCAGCGCATCTGCTTGCGCCTTGCCACGCCCTTCTGCTACCGCTTCAGCAAAATTAGCAAATACTAAAGTGAAGAACAAAATAAACGTGACTAAACCGTTGAAAACTCTCTGATTTTCGCCGGCAACCGGGCCAAACAACGTGGGGTCGATCGTTAATAATGCAGTAACAATTGTGCCGACCCACACCACAAACATCACCGGATTTTTTAGCATCACCCGCGGGTTTAGCTTCACAAAAGCTTCTTTAAAAGCTCTTTGATAAAGGCCTTTTGTATTTGCTTTCGGCGTGTGCTTGCGAGACTCGCGAGAGCCTCTAGCAGGTTTTTTTGGGGAATCAGGAGTATTGGAAGAAGCCATATCGATTGGGAATTTTTAATGAACCACAGAGAACACAGAGAACACAGAGAAAGAGAAGAGTTAGGTTGATAACTTTTTGCTACCGAGGTGGAGGAGTTGGTGTTGCTAAAGGTGTTGTGGGTGTAGTTATCGATGCAGGTTCAAACTTGCCGCTGCTAATTTCATATCCTTCGGCAATTGGCCCTAAAGCTAGGACTGGGAAAAATGTCAGCGCGCCCAGAATTATGATTACTCCTGCGGTTACACTGGTGAACAAAACTGAATCGGTTCTGAGAGTGCCCGTTGTTTCGGGAACCAGTTGTTTGTTCGTCATGCTGTCAGCTAAAAGCAGCAGGGCAATAATGGGAACGTAGCGCCCCAACAGCAAGCTAAAACAGGTGCTTAAATTCCACCAAAGTCCTGTCGGTGCGGGTTGAGAGTCAGCCAATCCTTCTAAGCCAGAACCGTTGTTAGACGCCGCCGAAGCGTATTCGTACATCACCTGGGAAATGCCGTGAAATCCCGGGTTGCTGATGCCGCTCAAACTGTCGGTAAAGGCGAGGGTAATTGCACCGGGGATTAAAACTGCGATCGGGTGAATTAACAAAACAACGCTGGCTAAAACAATTTCCCGTTTTTCAATTTTCCGTCCCAAAAATTCCGGCGTTCTCCCCACCATTAAGCCGGTGAGAAATACGCTCAAAATTGAGTAAATAAACAAGTAAGCCGTTCCCGTTCCTTGTCCGCCCCAAACGATTTGCAGAAACAAATTAAACAGAGTAGCAAAACCACCGGGAGGCATTAAAGAATCGTGCATCCCGTTGACAGCGCCGCACATTGTCCCAGTCGTAGTAACAGCCCACAGTGCAGTCTCGGCCCAGCCAAATCTAACTTCTTTGCCTTCTAAATTTGGTTGTTGCGCGCCCAGTAAATTATTAATTTGAGGGTTGCCGCCGTACTCGCCAAACGCTGCAATGCCAATCAAGACAACGTAGATGACAAACACCATCCAAAAAATCAGCCATCCCTGCTTTTTGTTGTTGGCAAATCTGCCGTATGTGTGAATCATAGCTGCTGGTATAGAAACCATTGCTAGCGTTTCCAACAGGTTGGTAAAAGGGTTGGGATTTTCAAAAGGGTGAGCCGAGTTAATGGCAAAAAATCCGCCGCCATTTTCTCCGAGTTGTTTAATACTTTCCAAGTGAGCTACTGGGCCGCGAGCAATTACTTGGGTGCCGCCTTCTAAGGTACGGGCAACTGCCGGCCCTGCGAGGGTCTCCGGCACTCCTGAAATTAGCAACAGTAAGGCAATTATTAAAGAAAGAGGTAGCAGAATCCTGGTGATTGATTGAATTAAATCGATGTAAAAGTTGCCCAGCGGGCGACCAGTCAATCCCCGAATAAAGGCAATCCCTACCGCTAAACCGGTAGCGGCTGAGGTAAACATTAAAAAACCCAGAGTTAACTGGGATAAGTAACTGAAGGTTGTCTCCCCGGAGTAATGCTGTTGGTCGGTATTTGTGAGGAATGAAATAGTTGTGTGCAGCGCAGTATCCCAGGTTGGGGTACTTAGGCTAGTGGGATTTAAAGGCAGCACTCCCTGAAGTATGAAAATAAAAAAAACAAATATGCCCATTGCTGCATTGCTGTAGAGTAAAGAGCGGGCATATTGCCAACCAGTCATGGAATCTACAGACCGGATGTTGCTGGCTTTATAGATGAGTTGTTCTAGGGGTTTAATAGCGGGATCGAGAATGGTTTTTTCTCCCATGTACACCCGCGCCATGTAGTTGCCAAAGACAGGCGCGATTGCTATTAAAATGATTAGGGTTAATGCGATTTGAAGTAATCCTTGCTGCATAACTGAGCCAATTTTTTATCGTTGGGTAAAGGGGTTTTGCCGATCGCCAAATGGGTTAGGTGGGAGGTTCCAAAAACCGGGCGAGCTTTTTTTGCAGCTCACTTTCAGTTTGGGGCGAGCGCCCAATTCAATGCTGCTAAGATGCAATCTCCCCAGCCAGAGGGATTAACGCCATCATCGGGTTTTTGCTGGCGAGAATTCCTTGTTTTTATTTTGCTACTCCCATGCTTTGACAGCGATCGAGCAATTGTATAGCATTTAAGAGTGCGCCACCATAACTATTGTTAATTTGGATGAAACTGAACTCGCTTTGATTAGACAAAGTTCATCTGTCACTTCTGTAAGCCCAAAAAGGCTATCTACTTTTACTGATTACTATACTCACTGTTAGAAAATTGGATAATCAGCTTTCAGGTATAAATTGCTGTTTGCACATTAAGCTTATTTGCTCTATATTTATCAGAATATATAAATATTTAAATCGGGTTAACTGTCTATACTTCGAGATATATATGTTCGCTAAAGGCGAGGCTTTTGCGCGAGAATAGGTGAAAAAAAATCCCAAAAAATAACTATGCTAAGGTAGTAGGTAACAAGGAGTAGGTAAAAGGGAGTAGATAGAAGGAAAAAACTGTGAATATCAAATATAAAATGGATTGATTGAGGATGTTTAAAAGTTTATCGGCTATCCCAAAAAACCTGGCTATTCAAGAGAAGTATTTGCGGGGGAGGTGGTCGATCGCAATTTTATTTGCGATTGTTGCAATGCTGGAATTTACTACGCCGTCGGAGTATCTGTTTGGGTATTTCTACACGGGGCCAATTTTACTGGCAAATTCGCGCTTGAGTCGGTTGGGTAAGTTGCAAATTACGCTGCTATCGGCAGCTTTGACGCTGTTAAATTTGTTTGTTCCTCATGGAGAAGCGATCGCCCTAGCCACTGTCGCAAATAGATTGATCGCAGTCATGGCTTTAGGGGTGACGGGATATTTGAGCGATCGCAACCACCAGTACCAAGAAGCGATCGCGATCGCTAAAGCTGAGTTGCAGTCGCAGCAGCAGCTAGCAAGCATCCGAGAAGATTTTGTCTCTACTTTGAGTCACGACTTAAAAACGCCGATGCTGGGGGCGATCGAAACAATTAAAGCTTTTCAGTCAGCAAAATTTGGGAATGTCACCGCCAGTCAGCAAAAAGTTCTCGAAACAATGGCGCGATCGCACAAAATGTCACTACAATTAGTAGAAACGCTGCTAGATGTTTACCGCAACGATGCCGAAGGTTTAAAACTGCAACTTGCGCCCGTAAATTTAGTAGCTTTGGCCGAAGAAGTAATCGCAACTCTCACCCATTTATCTGCGGCGCGCCGGGTTTACATTAGTATGAGTTACGGAGACTCAGATTTCCGTCGCTCTTTGTGGGTAAATGGCGATGCGGTGCAACTCCAGCGCGTTTTTGTGAATTTGTTAACAAACGGCATCAACCATTCTCCTCGCGGTGGCAAAGTAGAAATAATCATGGAATCTTATTCGAGTTATCAGGTGGTGAAAGTTATCGATAGCGGGTTGGGAATTACCGCCGATGAACTGCCCCACTTGTTTGAGCGTTTTTATCAAGGACACAGCCATCGCCAAGCCAAAGGATCGGGATTGGGGTTATACTTATCTCGCCAAATTATTGACGCCCACGGCGGTATAATTTGGGCAGAAAATAAATTGCCTCTAGGCGCTTTGTTTGGATTCCGACTCCCTGCTATCCCAGAGAAATGAAACCAGTTTATCCCTTGCGAATTCTCTTAGTTGAAGACGACGAACTGTTTCGGTTGGGACTGCAAACCAGGTTGCAGCAAGAAAGTTGCTTACAAGTAATTGCAGAGGCCGAAGATGGCGAAACGGCAGTAGAATTGACTCAGGAACACTTGCCCGATGTGGTGGTTCTCGATGTCGGTTTGCCTGGAATTGGGGGCATTGAAGCGTGCCGCCAAATTAAACAGCGGCATTCAGCAATTCCAGTTTTGATTTTAACATCTCATTCGCAAAAATCTTTAATTGAAAGATTGATGGCAGCGGGTGCTCAGGGATATTGCCTTAAGGGAATTGCGGCGGAAACTTTGGTTTTGGCAATTCGATCGGTGGCGGCGGGTGCTTCGTGGTGGGATCAGGTCGCGACTGCGGAAATTCGGGCGGTTTTTACTAATCCCGAACCTGTGAAAAAAGGGTTGAAATCGGAACTTTTAGAGAATCCGCTGACGAAGCGAGAACAGGAAATATTAGCTTTAGTTGCGGGGGGAAAAAGCAATCAGGAAATTGCTCAAATATTGTACATTGCTCCGGGTACAGTGCGAGTTCACGTGCACGCCATTTTGCAAAAGTTAGAAGTGCGCGATCGCACTCAAGCTGCTGTACTCGCAATTCAGAAAGGATTGGTAGCAGAAGAACTGTTAGACTGTCAATTTTAAGTCGGGTAGTTTATAAAGATTGCCAAACCTCGCTCGCTAAAAACTATAAGTTTTATCAATTTTGTAATTTGCTGAAAAAGATTACTTGACACAAAAACAATGAAAGAGTAGAATTTTTTTATACATAACTTTTTCTTCAATCATGTCGTCATTAGATGTATTTTTCTCCGAGTACATAGAAGGCAGTGGCAATAATAAAGCTTTAGAAATATACAACGGTACTACAGCACCAATTAATTTATTCGCAGAAAATTATGTTGTACAAACATATTTTAATGGCAACAGTGTTCCCACACAAACCTTTTCTTTAACGGGAACGGTAGCTGTGGGCGATGTTTATGTTTTCGCACTGAATAATGGCGACCCTGTAACTAATAGCACTCTTGCAGCTATGCTTGCCCAAGCTGATCAAACTGATACAAATCAATTTGGGTGGTACAACGGCAACGATGCAATTGTACTGCGAAAAGGGGGAACTGGAGGTCAAGTTGTAGACTCGATCGGTCAAATTGGATTCGATCCCGGTACACAGTGGGGAAATGGACTTATCAGTACGGCAGACAACACCCTGCGACGCACTCGAAATGTCACCGATGGCGATCCAAATCCTAATGATACCTTCGATCTGATCCTGCAATGGCAAGGATTTCCCCAAGATACAGTAGGCGATTTAGGTAGTCACTACGCTGCACCAATTTTAAACAATTCCGGTTTCCCAACACTGACAGCTATTAATGAAGATATTCCGGCAGCAAGCAACACGGGTACGCCCATTTCTACCTTAATCAGTGGTTTAGTTACTGATATTAATAGTGACCCTCAAGGTATTGCTATCACTGGCGCAGATAACAGTAATGGCGCTTGGCAATACTCGCTCAACGGTGGCAATTCTTGGACGCCTTTTGGTGCTGTTTCTGATACTAACGCCACGCTACTGGGTTCGACATCTCTGTACGCAGGTCAATTGGGAACTCCACCGGCGAGCCAACCTTGGATGGCTTTAGGAAATGTTAATCAGGCTAATCCTTTGGGTGGTGTTTTTGCTACTGAAACTTTAAATGGTGGTTCGACTACGCTCAACAGCATTGCCAATCGAAGTATTTATGCAGGTTACAGCACTCACACCGCTGTCCCTGTCTTTAGCGGTCTTCCTCCAACTTTAACAAGTGTTACTTTTACCCCCAAAGCTGCGGCGGTGCCAGTTCTCGATCGCACTTTAGGTTACGGCGTTCGTTTTGATGTCAAAATTAACAGCGAGAGTCACACTTTTGCAGACAGCGACAAAAACAGCGACAATCTTTCAGACCGCGCCGGTTTCAGCCTTGTAGCTATTAGTTCTGACGGTCAAAAAGGTGTAGAAATTGGTTTTTGGGACAACGAGATTTGGGTACAAAAAGATGGGATTTCTGACTCGGGGCCGCTTTTTACTCATGATATTGCCAATACTTCTCCCGATCGCTGGTTTGGCAATACAACCCAACTAGCCAGTTATGAACTCACAGTTTTAGGCGACAACTTCACGCTGTTTCGCAACGGCACTGCAATTCTCAACAACCGTCCCCTGCGAAACTATACTAGCTTCACGGGCGCCATAAATCCCTATAAAACTCCCAATTTTCTGTTTTTTGGGGACGACACTACCTCTGCATCTGCCAGTTTTGAATTAAAAAACGTAGCAGTCAAAAGCGCAGAACCGAGGATTCGTTTCGTACCGAATCAAGATTACTTTGGACCGTCGCCCAGCCTAACTTTCCGGGCTTGGGATACAAGTGATAACATTGCTAGTGGCACAACGGCGGTAAACGTATCGGTAAACGGCAGCACATCGCCGTTTAGCAGCGAAAGCGAGACGGCTACAATTACCGTCAATCCAGTCAACGACGTACCCTCGTTTATTAAAGGGGTCGATCCCATCGCCAGCCACAACGCAGGGCTGCAAACCCTTGCTGGATGGGCCACAGGCATTTCCCCAGGCCCCGCCAACGAATCGGCTCAAACTGTTAGTTTTCAAGTGGTGGGAAATGACAATGCTGCTTTGTTTAGTGTACCACCGGCGATCGACTCTTCTGGACAACTGACTTTTACGCCTGCGGGGGGTGCAACTGGCGCTGCCAATATCACTCTAAACCTTAGAGACAGTGGCGGTATAGCTAACGGCGGCGTCGATACTTCGGCAGACCAGACATTTGTGATTAACATAACCAATAATCCACCGCTGGCACAAATTGACTATTACCAAACTCTGCACGGTCAAGTCCTGAATGTGCCTGTTGCTGATGGAGTTTTAGACAACGATAGCGACTTGGACGATGATGTATTGACGGCAACTAAAGTTACAAACCCCAACAATGGCACTCTCGGATTGAATCAGGATGGTTCGTTTACTTATACTCCCAATCCGGGATTTTTTGGGCCCGA